>JABZHU010000083.1:0-5748 GCA_015258705.1 Atopobium sp.
GGAAGCATGAATGCATGTTCAGATGATGAGAAGTGAGTAGAAAGGCAAAGAAGTGAGGAGAAACATGGGTTTCTCGCCATGTTTTTATGCTTGGTAGCGAGGACAATCGCACGATTTTGTTTGAAGAATTTGGCACTACACCGTATTGGTTTTATAGTTTTGGGAGATGTAACATGAATTTGAATCCAACCGTTTCTCGTCGTAGCGCACTTGTAGCTTCCGCTTTTGGCGTGAGTGCTATTCTTGCTGGCTGCAAGCCTGAGGCTCAAAAGCAAGAAGGAGCTTCTGATAATAAAGACCAGAAGAAGCTCAACATTGTTGCAAGTTTTTATCCTATGTACGATTTTGCTAAGCGTATTGCTGGCGATCATGCTGAGGTAACATGCCTCGTTCCAGCAGGTACTGAGCCACATGATTGGGAGCCATCCAGCAAGGATATGAAGACTATCCAGGAAGCAGACTTCTTGATTTACAACGGTGCTGGTATGGAGCACTGGGTCAAGGACGTACTTGATGGACTTGGTTCTGGCACAAAACTTACAGCAGTTGAGACCAGCAAAGACGTTAAACTTCTTGAGCTTGAAGAGGACGATGATCACGATCATGAGGAGAAGAAAGACGACCATGATCATGACCACGATCACGACCATGGCGGAACTGACCCTCACGTTTGGCTGAGCCCTCTGAATGCAAAGATTCAGATGAAGAATATTTGTGATGCCCTTTCCGAGAAGGACTCTGAGCACAAGTCAGAGTATGCTGCCAATCTTGATAAAGCAAACGCAGACTTTGATACGCTTGATAATGAGTTCCATAAGGGTCTGGATTCACTACCTAACAAGACCATTGTTGTTTCTCACCAGGCATTTGGTTATTTGTGCGAGGCTTATGGTCTCACTCAGATGCCTATTGAGGGTGTTGAGGCAGATGCAGAGCCAAATGCTCAGGAAATGAAAGAGATTACTGAGTTTGTAAAAGAGCATAATGTAAAGGTTATTTTTACGGAGGAACTGGTAAGTCCTAAGGTTGCTCAGGCAATTGCTGAGGCAACAGGCGCTCGTGTTGAAGAGCTTAACCCACTTGAGGGACTTACTGATGACGAGCTCAAGGCAGGCGAGGATTACCTGTCTGTTATGCGCGAGAACCTCAAGGCTCTTGAGGGCGCTCTCGCATAGTGTGTTGCCAGCTTAGGCTGGATGTTTGGAGGACGTGTTGCAGGAAAGTCAGATAGCCGTTTCGCTTCAAGACGTGAGTTTTTCTTACAAGAAGACGCGTGTCTTAAGCGATGTAAATTTAGACGTTCATCAAGGTGAGATTTGCGCTCTTATTGGTGATAACGGAGCTGGTAAATCTACGCTCTCTCGTATTGTGGTGGGTGAGCTTGAGCCAACAAGTGGCAAATCGCTTCTTTTTGGAACGCCCTCGACTCGGTTTAAAGACTGGGAGCGTGTAGGCTATGTCCCACAGCTTCCTTCAGAATCGGTTAATCGCTTTCCTGCAAGTGTCGTCGAGCTAGTAGATGCAAGTCAGTATGCTCGTGCCAAAAAGGTAAAGATGAGCGCAAAAGAGCGTCGCGAGCGCACGCTTGAGGCACTTGACCTTGTAGGTATGACTGATTTTTCCACGCGTATTATTAGGGAACTCTCTGGAGGACAGCTCCAGAGAGTTCGTCTTGCCTGTGCGCTGGTTGGAAACCCATCACTACTTATCCTGGACGAGCCTACAACTGGTCTTGATAAAGAGAGTCGCAATCATTTCTATAGCCTAGTGCGAGAAGCCCATGCAGCTCGAGATCTTGCGGTACTTATTGTTACGCATGATCTTGCAGCTCTTGATGCGCTGGCTTGTCGAGTTGTTGAAGTTGCTGACCACAAAGCTACAGAAATTGCAGGTAGGGGTCACGGTCATGATCACTGTGCAGTTCATGGCGCTCACTGTGACCTTGACTCTCATCATGTCCACGACCACAATCGCGGAAAATTAGATGATTTTGCTTTAACGGAGTCCCTTGGTCCTGCGTCCGACGTTGTTCAAGATGCCCAAGACTCGCAGGAGAGGAGGGCATAAATGTTTGAATACGTATTTATGCAGCGAGGAATTCTTGTGGGAATTCTTCTGGGAGCAATTATCCCGCTGGTAGGCGTTACGGTTGTATTGAAGCGCCTCTCTATGATTGGCGATGCTCTTTCACATACCTCTCTTGCAGGTGTTGCAGGCGGCATGATTGCAGGTATTAATCCTGTTGCCGGAGCAATAGCCGCTTGCTTGGGTGGTGCGCTTTGCGTTGAGGGAGTGCGTCGTCACTTCAAAGATCAGTCAGAGCTTGCCGTTGCCATTGTGATGGCAGCTGGCATTGGTCTAGCAGGTGTGTTGTCTGGTTTTGTTCCTAACTCATCAAGCTTCAACAGCTTTATGTTTGGCTCTATCCTGACCGTAAGCGAGCAAGAAGTTCAGATGATTGTGGTCATTAGCGTACTTGCAGTCGCATTCTGCTTCTTCCTTAGAAAAGAACTTTTCTTGATGTCTTTTGATGAGCGTCATGCCCGTTGTGTTGGTGTACCCGTAAGTCTTATTAACTTTGGCTTTGTTATCGCAGTAGCTTTGGTGGTTGCCGTAGCAGCAAGAACGGTTGGCTCACTTATTGTTTCATCCATGATGGTGGTTCCTGTTGCCTGTGCTTTGCAGATTTCCCGCAGCTGGAAGCAATGTTGTTTGTATGCAAGCACGGTGGGTATGCTGACCTCACTTGGTGGACTTGTTGTCTCCTATGAGCTTGGCCTTAAACCTGGAGGAACCATCGTTCTTCTCGCGGTTGTTACGCTTTTGTTTATCTTTCTGGTAAAAAGGGTTGTGCTGCTGCTCAAAACTCGCACAGTGTGATACCCTGAACAAAGTGCGTTGACGGAGAGGTTTGCCGGAGCACGTTGTGAACAGAGAGGGTGTTCGTGGTTGAGAAACACCTGCACAGCGCTGGTAGAGTTCACTCCCGAGCTACAACTTGAACGGCGTCATTGCTTAGTAGGGAAGTCGTCCGCCTAACGAGACTAGGCTTTTAAGTGGATTGCACAGAGAGAAAACTGTGCAATCAACCGAGGTGGTACCGCGGAAATTTTCCGTCCTTGGGCATATGCTCAGGGACGGTTTTCTATTGAAAGGGTAATTACATGGGAATGTCTGAGGAACTCTCGGCAATTCGCGAGCAAGTACTTGAAGGAATTGCTAAGGCAACAAACCTTGAAGCGCTTGAGAAGGTGCGCGTTGCATCAATGGGTAAAAAGGGCTCTCTTACAGCAATTATGCGTATGATGGGTCAGGTTCCCGCAGATCAGCGCCCTCAAATGGGTCAGCTTGCCAATACCGTTCGTGCTAACGTTGAGACCGCTATTCGCGAGCGTCAGCTTGCCTTAAAGCGAGAAGCCCTTGAAGCCCAGCTTAATGCTGAGGCAACTGATATTACCCTTCCAGGTCGTCGTCTGAGCCCTGGTACTCAGCACCTCATTGAGCAGGTACGTGAGGAGATGGAAGACATCTTTATCAGCATGGGCTACACCATTGAGACAGGCCCTTATGTTGAGACCACCTACTACAACTTTACAGCTCTGAATGCTCCTGAGGATCATCCAAGCCGTTCTGGTAAGGATACGTTCTACGTAGTGGATAATGCACCAGAAGGAAAAGAGTCGCACGTACTGGGCGAGTCAGACGTCCTTCTTCGTACACAGACTTCTGGCGTTCAGGTACACACCATGGAGACAAAAGAGCCTCCTATTTACATGATTTGTCCTGGCACAGTATTCCGTCCTGACACAGCAGATGCTAACCACCTGCCTCAATTTACGCAGATGGAAGGCCTTGTTGTTGATGAAGGAATCACCTTTGGTGACCTCAAGGGCACCCTTGATCACTTTACTCGTGAGATTTTTGGCAAGGACCGCGCTACCCGTTATCGTCCTCACTTCTTCCCATTCACCGAGCCAAGCTGCGAGGTAGACGTTTCTTGTGGCGTTTGCCACGGTGAGGGTTGCCGCTTCTGCAAAAATACGGGCTGGCTTGAGATTCTTGGTTGCGGCATGGTTGACCCTAATGTCTTCAAGTACTGCGGTATTGATTCCGAGAAGTACACAGGCTTTGCCTTTGGCATTGGTGTTGAGCGTGTTGCAGCGCTCCGTTATGACCTTCCTGACCTGCGCATGCTCATCTCTGGTGACCAGAGAGTCCTGCGTCAGTTCTAATCTTCGGCGTCTTATTAGAAAGGCAATCACATGCGTGTATCTTATGAATGGCTGAAGACGCTCGTTGATCTTCCTCAGGACCCAAAAGACCTTGAGCGCGAGTTTGTGCGCACTGGTACTGAGGTTGAGGCTATAGAGCGTGTCGGCGCAAATCTTGACCATGTTGTTACTGCTCAGGTTGTAAGCAAAGAGCCTCATCCTGATTCTGACCACATGTACGTTACCCTGGTTGACGTGGGCAATAACAATGTAGATAAGGATGGAAATCCTGTTCCTCTACAGATTGTTTGCGGTGCTCAGAACTTTAATCAGGGAGACCACATTGTTACCGCAATGATCGGTGCGGTACTTCCTGGAGACTTTAAGATTAAAAAGTCCAAGCTGCGTGGCGTTGAGTCTTGCGGCATGAACTGCTCTTCTCGCGAGCTTGGTCTTGGCGATGACCAGAGCGGCATTATGATTCTTCCCGAGGATGCTCCAATTGGTGTACCTCTTACGGATTACCTGGGCATGTCTGATGTAGTTCTTGATTGCGAGATTACCCCTAACCGCCCCGACTGCCTTTCTATGACAGGTATGGCTGTTGAGGTGTCTGCAATGTATGACACTGACACCCATATTGAGCTTCCACGTGTTACGTCTGAGTCTGGCGCAGATGCATCTGAGCAGGTAGATGTTACTATTGCTGATCCTGAGCTCTGCTCAAGGTACACCGCTCGTGTGGTTCGTAACGTCAAGATTGGTCCAAGCCCTGAGTGGCTTGCTCGTCGCGTTACGGCTTGTGGTGGCCGCTCAATCAACAACGTTGTTGATGTTACTAACTACGTGATGTATCTGACCGGCCAGCCTCTGCATGCTTTTGACCTCGGAAAACTTACCAAGGAAGATGGCAAGTACCACATTGTGGTTCGTGCTGCAGAGGACGGTGAGCACATTGTGACGCTTGACGGAGAAGACCGCGAGCTCACGTCCGATATGACGGTCATCACAGATAACGGTAAGACTCCTATTGCACTTGCTGGTGTTATGGGCGGTCTTGATTCTGAAATTACCGAGAATACCGTTGATGTCCTTTTGGAATCCGCTGTCTTTGATAATGGCCACATTAGCCGTACCAGCAGAAACCTTGATTTGATGAGCGAGGCTTCTATTCGTTACGAGCGTCTTGTGGATCCAAATGGTTGCGCATCTGTTGCAGATATTGCTGCCGCACTCTTTGAGGAATGCTGTGGTGCTGAGGTTTGCCCTGGTATTGTTGATGTATATCCAAAGGTAAAAGAAGCAGTAACTATTACGCTTCGCCCAGAGCGCGTCTGCGCACTTGCAGGTGCTCAAATTCCAGAAGAGTTTATGGTTTCTCGCCTTACGCGCCTTGGTTGCAAGGTTGCTCCAGCAGACAACGGAGAGCTGAGCGTTATTGCTCCTACAAACCGCCCAGATCTTACGCGTGAGGTTGACCTTATTGAGGAGATTGTTCGCTTGTGGGGTGAAGGCGATATTGAGGCAACACTTCCTG
>JABZHU010000221.1:0-1312 GCA_015258705.1 Atopobium sp.
ACGATGGTAGACCGCCTAGCTCTTGTTTCTGTTGTTGGCCGCAATATGTCCAGGCGTTCCGGTACTTCCGGCAAGATCTTTGGTGCGCTGGGTAATGCGGGCGTCAACATTCGTATGATTACGCAGAGCTCGGAAGAGATTAGTATTATCGTGGGCGTTGATAATGCGGACTTTGATCGCACAATTGGCGTGATTTATAACGGATTTGTTCGTGACGAAATGGTTTCGAGGTAACTATGGCTTTTGATCCAAACGGTAAGGTCGTTGCAATTCTTGGTGCTACCGGAGTTGTTGGTGCCCAGATGATGCAGTGCCTTGAAGAGCGTAATTTTCCTATCAAGGAACTGGTGCTTCTGGCATCCGCTCGAAGCGCTGGTAAAACTATTGAATTTGCTGGCCAGCAGATTGAAATTCGCGAAGCAACACCAGAGGCTTTTGAGGGTGTAGACATTGTCCTTGGCGCAGCTGGCGACGAGCAGGCAAAAGAGCTGCTTCCTGAGGCAGTCAAGCGCGGATGCGTCTGCGTTGACAATTCCCATGCATTCAGAATGGATCCAAACGTTCCGCTGGTAATCCCAGAGATTAACGCCGAGGATATCAAGAACCATAACGGCATCATCTCTAATCCAAACTGTGCAACCATTATTGGCTTGGTACCTCTGTATCCTCTACATAAGGCAGCAGGTGCAAAGCGTATTATTGCGTCAACCTATCAGGCTGCATCAGGCGCTGGCCTTCCTGGCCTCACCAGCTTGAAGAATCAGATGGCTGACGTTGTTGCAGGTAGGGAAGTAACCGAGACCGCTCCTTTTGCATACCAGCTGGCAGTTAACCTGATTCCACAGATTGGCGGCTTTGATGAGGTTGGCTACACTTCCGAGGAAATGAAGATGCAAAACGAGGGCCGCAAGATCATGCACCTTCCTGAGCTGCGCGTTAACTGCACCTGTGTTCGCGTTCCAACGATGCGCTCACACTCTGAGTCCATCACTGTTGAGTTTGAGCGTCCTTTGAGTCCAGATGAGGCTCGCGCAATTCTTGAGGATGCTCCAGGAATCAAGGTCGTGGACAACCCAGCAGAGCTTCAGTACCCAATGCCTCTTGATACTTCTGACCAGGACCTTATCTATGTTGGTCGTATTCGCGAGGATCTTTCCGCTGATAAAGATACTCATGCGTTGACATTCTTCTGCTGCGGAGACCAGATTAGGAAGGGTGCCGCAACAAACGCTGTCCAGATTGCAGAGTACCTGCTGTAATACCTGACGTGCAGTCGTGCACACACATCATTTTCGCTGAACCGGTACCCGTT
>JABZHU010000084.1:0-5719 GCA_015258705.1 Atopobium sp.
ACACCACCTTTGTCTACGTGCGTCGTCGTGTTGACACCGATACCGCTTCTAAGATTGAAAAAGCACTTGACGAGAAAAACCTCAAGGGCGTCTATTTTGTTAACAACACCAAGCGTGTCTATCCCTATGGCAACGTCGGCGTTCAGATTCTGGGCTTTGTAAACGCTGATAACGAGGGCGCTTCCGGTCTTGAGTATTACTACAACGATATCCTTGCAGGTACTAATGGCCACATGATAGTTGAGACCGGCGCTGGTGGTACGCCAATTGCTGGCGGTACCTCAAACATCACTGAGGCACAAAATGGACAGGACATTGTTCTTTCCATTGATATTGAGCTGCAGAAGAAGGCAGAAGAACAGCTTACTGCCGCAGTCAAAGACATTGAAGCCCAGCAGGGTGGCTCAATCATGGCCATGAATCCTCGTACCGGAGAAATCTATGCTGCCGCTTCGTACCCTCTGCCAGATTTTAAGAGCGATAACGGCGTTGACTACGAATCCCTCAACCTCAAGCTCGTCTCAAGTATCTATGAGCCTGGCTCGGTATTTAAGGTAATTACCACCTCAATTGGTATAGACAACAACCTCTTTGGTCCGAATTCAACCTTCAACATTCCAGCCGAGCTCAAGGTTGGCGATAACAAGGTTACCGACGATGACTGGCGTACCAGCGCCATGGACATGAGCGTAAGAGAGATGCTCAGACGTTCCTCCAACGTTGGTATGGCCTTCCTCGAGACACAGCTCATAGGTGATGAGCGCTTTGCAGCAGGAATTGATAAGTTTGGCATAGGTCACACCACGGGCATTGACTTCCCTGGTGAAGCTACAGGAATTGTCCGCTCTCTGGATGAATATGAAGGCCCAACCGGTGGAAACATGGCGTTTGGTCAGGGTCTTGCAATCCCATTTATCCAGGTCATTCGCGCATATACCGCTGTTGCTAATAAGGGAACTATGGTGACTCCACACTTTATGGTTTCTAAGGGCGGTCAAGAGGTTACCTGGCCTACTAAAGACGTTATTTCCGCTTCCACAGCTTCGGCCGAGCTTGACATGATGACTACCGTTGTCAAAGAGGGCACCGGTGTTCGTGCAGGTATCTATGGCTATACCGTTGCTGGTAAAACAGGTACGGGCCAGCAGGTTGTGGAAGAAACCGGCTCGTACGGCGAGAATTCCGGTTTTGTTGCTTCCTTCTGCGGTATCGTGAATCCATCAGAATCTGATTTGATGGTTTACGTTGGACTTAACGATACCAACCAGCTTGCATCGCAGTCTGCCGCTGTGGTTTTCTCGCAATTTGCAAAAGACGCAGCCACACGCCTTAATATTCAACCAATCAATAACTAGGAGAGCTCATGGTTAAGCTTTCGGTTGAACAGATAGTCGCAGCTACAAATGCACGACTGCTCCACCGCGGAACCCGCGAGGTTGCGGGCGCGGCTGTCATCGACTCTCGCGAGGTCCAGGAAGGCTCACTCTTCGTGGCCTTCGCTGGCGAGAAGGTCAATGGAAACTCCTATCTCTTATCTGCTGCTCAGGCGGGCGCTGCTGTTGTAGTGGCATCTGAGCCTGTAGCAGACAATCTGCTCGACAACCTGGCCGCCACAGGAGTCAGCGTTCTTGAAGCCGCTGACGATGACTGTGAGGCGTTTCTGCTGGCTCTTGCCGCTGCTTGGCGAGAAGCCCATCCAAACTGGCTGGTTGTAGGTGTAACCGGATCAGTTGGTAAAACTACTACCAAAGAAATGCTTCGTCGTGGCATTGGCGCTACCCGCCGTGTGCATGCTACTGCTGGCAACCACAATAACCTCATTGGTCTGCCTCTCACAGTACTTTCCACTCCGGAAGACACGGAGGTACTTGTGCTTGAGCTGGGCATGAATCATGCCGGCGAGATTACCAGGCTCACCTCGGTTGCTCGTCCAACGGTAGCCGTCATTACCAACGTTGGCACCAGCCACATTGGTCTTCTCGGTAGCAGAGAAAACATTGCGCGCGCCAAGGCAGAGATTGTCTCGGGCATGCGCGCATTTGACTCAATTGAACCTACGCTTATTCAGGCTTCGGCGGGGGACTACACCAAGTTCATTGCAGATGAGTTTGCTCGCCCTGCTTGCGTTGTTTGCAAGACAGTGGGCGCCACAGAAGCTGACGTCATGAGCGCACAGCAGGTCACTCTTGACGAAGAGGGCCTCCCAACTGCCACTATTGTTGCTGCATCCGGCTGGTCACGCACGGTAACCCTTGAGGTACCAGGGCGCGTTGTTGTCGACGACCTTCTTTTGGCACTTGAGGCTATAGAGACGCTTGGTCTTGACCTTGACGCTGCTGCAGAGGCTATTGAGCAGATGCCTGCCACTCGTATGCGTCTTTCGGTTCTTGACGCACCCTGTGGTGCCAAGATTATTGACGATTCTTACAACGCAAGCCCTAACTCAACAGCTGCAGCGCTTGACGTGTTGATGCAGATGCCAGCGGTAGGTCGCCGCATTGCTCTTATCGGAGAGATTGGTGAGCTTGGACCAGAGGAGAAGCGCCTTCACGGTTATGTGGGTGCCTATATTGCTGCTAAGGACCCAGACCTTGTTGCCTTTGTAGGCACGGGAGCCGCGCGTGAAATGGTTGAAGCTGCGCGCGTTATGGGATTCTCGGAAGATAAAATTGAACAGTTCAGTGATGTCAACGAAGCACTTTCCGTGCTCGGACCAGTACTTGCGCAAGGAGACGTTCTTCTCGCCAAGGCATCGAGGTCTGCCCAGCTTGATATTTTTGTAAAAGGAGTTACTGAGTAATGTTTTACCAGACTATTTACCCAACATACCAGGTGTTTGTTGCGCTTGGTGTCTCCTGCATCATCACGTTGATCTTAATGCCACTCTTTATCAAGTTGATGAAGAAAGAGGGAGTGGGTCAGCAGGTTCGTGCTGATGGTCCTCAGCAGCACCTGGTCAAGCAGGGTACTCCTACTATGGGCGGCGTCGTTATGCTGGTAAGCATTGTGCTGACCTGTATTGCACTTGCTCAGTGGAACACCGACCTCATTCTTGCTATGGCAGCTATGCTGCTCACGGGCTCGCTTGGTCTTCTGGACGATATCGAGTCTGTTGCTCATGGTAGAAGCCTTGGCCTTACCGCATCTCAGAAGATGGCCGGACTTATAACCATTTCTGTTGCATTTTGCCTGGCAGCAGTTAACATTTGGGGCATTACGCCCATTATTGCGTTCCCCGGTGGTCTTGATATCAACCTGGGCATCCTCACCACTACCGTCAATTTAGGCGGAAACGTCATTTCTATCCCTTGGCTGTATCTTTTCTTTGTCTTTTTGCTCATGGCTGGCCTCTCCAACGCTGTTAACCTGACTGACGGCCTTGATGGCCTGGCTGGCGGCTGCGTTATGGTCGTCATGATTTTTATGGCTGCAGTAGCTTTCCGCTATGGCGAGAGTAGCCTTGCTGTTTTTGCCGCATCGATCGCAGGCGCTTGTATTGGTTTTTTGTGGTTTAACAGCTATCCTGCAAGCATTTTTATGGGAGACACCGGCTCTCTTGCCTGGGGCGCTGCCTTTGCAGCTTTGGCAGTCCTTACCAAGACCGAGGTAGTTTCCCTGGTCATGGGCGGTCTTTTTATCATCGAGGCACTGTCCGTTATCATTCAGGTTGTCAGCTACAAGGCAACTAAAAAGCGTGTATTCTTGATGGCTCCACTGCATCATCACTTTGAGAAACTTGGCTGGAACGAGACAAAAGTAGTCTTTAGGTTCTGGATTATTTCCGGTGCTTTTGCTGCTTTGGGTTTTGCCCTGTATTTCCAGCTTCATTAAAGGTATTGCCCTAGGAAAGGATCGCCTGCGTGTCGCTTCTAGAAACACTTGGAAATGTATGTGTTCTTGGTTTTGGTAAGACCGGCGTCTCTGTCTGCACGTATTTGCTGCAGCAGCCAGAGGGTCGTGTGTCTTCCGTAACTCTTGTGGGCGGCGCAGATGCTACTGTTGGCGTGAAGATCCAAGAGCTTGCAGATTTAGGCGTACAGGTACAATGCGGCTCCGATCAGGTTAAGGGTACCTTTGACCTGACTATTGCATCTCCTGGTATTCCAGACACCTCTGAGCTGTTCTTAAGTGCAAAGGCAGCTTCTAAGCAGATTATGGGCGAGCCAGAGTTTGCCTATCAAGAGAGTCCTTCACAGTGGATTGGTATAACCGGCACAAACGGTAAAACTACTACCACAAGTTTGACCACGTCAATCCTGCAGTATGCAGGTCTTGATGCAAGCGCTGTTGGCAATATTGGTCTTACTATTACTGACCAACTTGCAGAGAGAAAGCCTAAGAGCTGGTTTGTAGCAGAGCTTTCAAGCTTCCAGCTTGCTACTACTCAAAAATTGCATCCTCACGTTGCGATGCTTTTAAACATTACGCCGGATCACCTTGAATGGCATGGCTCACTCGAGGCGTACGCAGCAGCTAAAGAGAAGATTTTTGCCAACCTTGATGCAAATGACCTGGCAATTGTCTCTGACTTGGATGAGTTTTGTCAGGACGTGTCTTCTCGCCTTGAGACTCGCGGCATTACCGTATGCCATCTTGCTCAGACAGATCCCGGTACGCAAAACGCCGCCTTTGTACGCAATGGAGCGCTGGTTGTAAGGCTGTCTGGTAAAGAGATGGAGCTTGTAGCAACTGATGCACTCCACATTAGGGGAGCGCACAATGCACTCAACGCTCTTGCTGCAGCTGCATGTGGCTTATTCCTGGGACTTGATATTGTTTCTATTAGGCATGCCCTGTTGGACTTTATGCCGCTTGAGCACAGAATTGAGCCAGTTGATACGGTTAATGGTGTTTTGTACGTTAACGATTCCAAAGCAACAAACACTGATTCAGTTGAAAAATCATTAACTTCATTCCCAGGTAAAGACGTTATTTTGCTACTTGGCGGTCACGATAAGGGCACAGAGCTTGATGAGTTTGCTCAGAAGGTGTCCGCTACCTGTGCATACGCAATCTGCTTTGGAGAGGCAGGTCCTCGCTTTGCAGAGGCGCTTCGCCGCGTTTCTGGCAGCCATGCAGAAGTGGTAGAAGAGCCTCATATGCATGAAGCTTTTGACCGTGCGGTAGAGCTTGCTCGTCCAGGTTCTGTAGTGCTTCTCTCACCAGCATGTTCCTCATTTGACGAGTTCACAGGCATGGCTCAGCGTGGTCGTGTCTTTAAACAGCTCGTGGCAGATCTTGCTCAAAAAGAGAGCGGTCGATAATGGCTACCAGCAGAAACAGAACAGGGGAGCGCGCGCAGCAACCACGTACTTCTCGCCAGAAATCTTCCGAGGGCTCGCAGACTAAAGGCCGCTTTGGTGCTATTCCAGAGCGTTTTATGCAGCCTCGTCTGGTGCTTCTGGTGTCAACGGCTATTCTGGTGTGCTTTGGCCTGGTAATGATTTATTCCGCATCCTCGATTTCTGCAATGACTTCTGAGGACATGGGCTATAACCCCTTCTACTACGTGCAGCGTCAGCTTGGCTTTGCTGCGGCAGGAGTTGCGTTAGCGTTTATTGTTTCTCGCATTGACTACCGTGCAGTAGTAAGAAACTTCCAGGTACCTATCTGGATTGTGACCATTGGAATGCTAGCAATTATTTTTACTCCTATTGCTGGCGCTGATGCATACGGTGCAACCCGTTGGATTTCAGTTGGACCGTTTTCTTTCCAGCCG
>JABZHU010000085.1:0-5671 GCA_015258705.1 Atopobium sp.
TTATGAGGTTTATTGCTGCGTTGATGGTCATTGTTTCTCACTGCTACTCAGTAGTTTTGGGTGGCGATGCCGGCAGCTATTTGCTGAAGGTAACGGGAGATCGTTTGAGCCCCGGTGGTGTTTCTGTTGGCGTCTTTTTCTTGTTTGGCGGGTTTTTGATTGCTCGTAGTTGCGAGCATTATCCTGAACCAAAGAAGTTCTTCTCGGCACGTGCTTTGAGGCTTTTTCCTGAGCTTTTATTTGTTGTGATTTTGACCGCTTTTGTGCTGGGCCCAATACTCTCAACACTTTCACCTGTAGAGTATTTCACTAATCCACAGACGTATAAGTACCTGCTTAATGGCGCTTTAATTATGGTGCATCAGTTGCCAGGAGTGTTTACTAACAATCCTTCGGGCGACGTGGTAAACGCTGCGTTGTGGACGCTTCCTGTTGAGTTTGTCTGCTACGTGCTGTGTTTTATAAGCTACAAACTTACTAAGTTTGATAAAAAGAAGTTTTTGCTGCTCTCGATACCTGTTTTTGCATTGGCAGTAGTGTATTACGTGAAGTTTTCTCCGCTACAGCTAAGCGTTGTACGTGCGGTTCTTCTGTTTTTCTTGGGCGTTTTGATTTGGGTATTCAGAGACCAGGTCACCATCTCGCCTGTTTTAGGCCTTGCGTCGATTGTTCTGTGGTTTGTTATGGTCTTTAGCGGAATCGACAATCTGGCAATGCTGACGGTTTTCCCTATTGCGTGCTTCTGCCTTGCATACGGAATGGGTAACCACTTTAGTACGTTTGGCACTAAATTTGAGCTGTCCTACGGGATTTACCTTTGGGCTTTTCCTATTCAGCAAGCACTGGCACAGTATTTCCCAGCATGGCATCCTTATGTAAATGCACTGGTTGCAGCTTTGCTAGCAACTTGCGGAGCATTTGTGAATCACTTTGTTGTTACTGCTCCACTTGGAAGATACCTCAAAGAGCGTCGTCAGAAGGCTCTTGAAGGTCAAAAGTCTTCTGAAGCATAGAAGCCTTCCGAAGAACAGCGGGGCGCTTAAAGGCATGGTGCCCCGATTAAACTGAATGACGTGGCAACATCGCGCGGTTATTTTGCCAGGCCCACTAAATAGAATGCAGTTTGCATATACGCAAACGATGTAATGCCCCAGATAAGAGGCACAGTTATGTCCCTAATAGTCTGCAGGGTCTCGTGAGTAGAGCGTTTGGCTATTTGTGTGAAGATGCCACAAACAATAATAAGGACGCCAATGCCCATAAAGGCTGGAACAAGAAATTGCTGTTTCAGCGCAGCTTCTGTCGTAAGAAACATTATGGCGATAAAAAATGCGGTGCCCACAAAGATATAGAAGAGCATGAGCATTCCAAAACGGAGTAGATCAAAGTTTGTGTGCTTAAAAACTTTGCTCAAGTTCCTCTTTCCAAGGAGCAAATACACCGTAAAAAAGTAAAAAGCAGCCATAGGAATACAGATAACCTTATAGACATCCATAAGTGCCATATGACCACCTTATTTACTGAGTTAGCTTGTTGCCAAATAACTCGCATCAATCCATTGGCAGAGCTCATCAAAGTCAATGAAGCCATCCAAAAGTATGGAAATCCAATGCTCTTTATTCATATGGTACGCAGGCAAATAACCATCTTGATGTAGAAGCATTTCCAGAAGAAATGGATCATCTATTTTTACATTAACAAGATTGTAGCGTTTGGATTCTTTCAAGCCTAGCTTTTTACCAGGTACATCAGCAACAAGCGCAAACCACTTATTATTGTGTGGGTGGCGTAAAACAGCATACGTTGGAGCTGTCGAGAGGGGATAATCGGGGTTTATACCGTACTGATTTGCAATGTAATCAAACAGTTTTTCTCGCATAATCTTGCCTCCCTGTCCCATATTTTATTACGCACAAGATGTCCTTTATAGTGAGTCAGAAATTGCTATTATCCTCAGTATATACGCCTTAAACAGCTATACTAAATGTGTCTGTGTATGTAATAAAAAGTCCAAGTGAAGGGCGTCATATGAGTCGTGTTTCTCGTAGAGAAGATGAGTTTTACAGCATGTTCTCTGAGTTTTCTGCACTGATTGTTTCTACAGCAAAACTGTTTGTCTCTTACATGGAGTCATTCCCAAGTTCAGAAGATTATGAAGTTCAGATTAAGAACTATGAGACGCTTTGTGACGACCAGGTAGGAAAGATTATTTCCACCCTTAACACGTCTTTTATCACGCCATTCGATCGCGAGGACATCTCGCGTCTTGCCCTGCTTATGGACGAGATTGCAGACGGCATTGAGAGCGTTTCTGCTCACCTCAGCATGTATGACATCAAAGAGATGCGTCCAGAGGCTGTTCAGGTAGCTCACCTAATCCTATTTGCTTCAGAGGAGCTGCAGAAGGCTTTTGATCGTCTCCCTGATTATCACAAGGACGATTCGGTCATTCGCCACACGCGCTCTGCAAATGAGTACGAGGACCAGGGCGATGTTGTGTATCGTAACGCTCTGAGCTCTATCTTTAGAAACGTCGATGATCCAATTGAGGTTCTTAAGTGGAAGAGCCTTCTGGATAGACTTGAGTCAACCCTTGACGCTTGCAAGCATGTTGCAAACGCTGTTCAGAATGTCATCGTGAAAAATGGCTAGCATCTTGCTTATTGCGGTACTTGTTTCCGCTCTGATATTTGAGTTCATTAACGGCTTCCATGACACCGCAAATGCTATTGCTACCACGGTGTATACCAAGGCCTTGCCTCTACGCACAGCAATTATCATGTCGGCTATCATGAACTTTATCGGCGCGCTTATGAGCGAGAAAGTTGCCATGACCATTGCGTCTGGTCTGGTTGATATTCAGCTTCAGCTCTATGTTATTTTTGCTGCATTGATGGGTGCTATTATTTGGGACCTCTTTACCTGGTGGTTCTCAATTCCAAGTTCATCTTCGCATGCGCTTATTGGCAGCCTTATCGGTGCAACTATCGTCTTTACCGGCAGCACTGGTCACATTCTATGGGCGGGCGTTATCGAGAAGGTTGTTATCCCTCTGTTTACCTCACCACTTATTGGTATGGCCCTGGGCTACTTTATTATGAAGCTGGTATTTGAGATCTTTGCTGATTGGCCACCTAAAAAGGCAAACGGTCTCTTCCACCGTCTTCAGGTGCTCTCAGCTGCGTTTATGGCATACAGCCACGGCAATAATGACGCTCAGAAGACCATGGGAATCATCACGTTAGCGCTGGTAACCGCCGGTCTACACGACCCTTCTAACGGCATTCCTCTGTGGGTCAAACTTCTCTGCGCAACCACCATGGCGCTAGGAACTTCCATTGGCGGCGGCCGCATTATGCGTACCGTTGGCGATGGCGTTACCAAGCTCACGCCAGTTATTGGCTTTGTTGCCGAAACAAGTTCTACCGTTGCAATTGAGATTATGACTGCACTTGGAGCACCAGTTTCCACTACACAGGTCATCACCACATCCATCATGGGTGCAGGATCTGCTCGTCGTCGCAGCTCCGTGCGCTGGGGCGTTGCGCGCAAGATTATTGCCGCTTGGTTTGTGACGCTGCCAGCCACTATGGCACTCGGTGGACTTATTGCCTTCCTGACCAGCTTTGTTCTGGCATAACCTATGCTCAACGTTGTACTGGTAGAGCCCGAGATTCCTGCAAATACGGGAAACATTGGTCGCACCTGCGTAGTGAGCGGGACTCACTTGCACTTAGTGGGCCCATTGGGCTTCTCGCTTGATGACAAAAGCCTCAAACGAGCAGGCATGGCCTACTGGCAAAGCCTTAACGTTTCTGTCTACGATAACTGGAATCAATTTCTGGAGAAGAACGGTCTAGCCCAAGCATCTGGCGCACCTGCTGGGGACGCTGCACACGACGCTGTCTCCACGGTCGACGGCACCTCCGCAACCAGTAGATCCCCGCTGCACTTCCTTACTAAGAAAGCTAAAAAGACCTATACGCAGGCAACGTATTGCGATGGAGATTATCTCATCTTTGGTAAGGAAAGCCTGGGATTATCCGAGGAGCTTCTGGCACAGCACGCAGATGAGTGCGAGAGAATCCCAATGCTGCAAGACTCCGCAAGCCTGGTTAATCGTGAGGACTGGAGTCAAAAACACGATGCGCTTGATGGCGATGACCAGTATGCTCACCCAGCGCTTTTGCAGCAGGATATCTGCGGAAACTTTATCAATCCTAACGAGTTCTCGGTCAGTGCGCTAAACGTTTCAAATGCTGCCGCCATTGTGCTGTACGAGGCACTGCGGCAGATTGGTTTTCCAGGAATGGCTGCTGGAGAGTAGTTTTCTGGCTAGAGCTGTATCTGTCTCCGACTACTTCAAGAATACGCAAACAAAAACCCGAGTGCGAGGCACCCGGGTTTTACTTGCGTTAATGCTGTCTTTTACTTCTAGTTACGCTTCCTACGGCGCAAGGCAAGGGATGTTCCCAGCGCAGCTACAGAGGTCAGAGCTGTGCCGACAAGAGTTACGCTTGAAGCGTCGCCAGTCTCGGGCAGAGCGCTCTTGCGCTTTGCTGGAGTCTGAGGTGCTGCAGGCGCTTCAGGGTTCTTTGTGTAGTAGAACGTGTATTCAAGCTGGTCAGCAGAAACATATCCGGTGCTGTCACCCTGAAGTGTGTAACCGTCAATCTCACGAGCAGAAACATTCTGCAGGTTGAGCGTCTGGCTGCCAATAACATCGTCGGAATGGATTTGCTCGCCGGTCTGTGCATCAACGTAATGGATGGTATAGCTGTAGCGAGCTTCCTTGCTATATGTGAAGGTCAAGACGTTATTCTCGGCATTCTCATCGAGAACCATAGAGCGAGAAGAAACGTCTACATAGGCATAGTCTCCGCGATCAGCTGCGTCGAGTGCCCACTTGCTGACAAGAGAGCCGATTGGAGCAGTCTCAGTTGTGGTTGAGAGAATCTGACCGTCATCTGTCTGGTGAATGACCGTGTAGGAGACGGAGGAGTCGTTCTTCTTCCAGAGTGCGTGTAGGGTGATGTCGCCTGTAACTGCTGCGGAGAAGCTGTATACAGAGGGGTTACCGCTGGTGTAGAGAATCCAGCCAGCAAAGGTGTAGCCCTCTCGTACTGGATCGGCTGGCTTCGTAGCTGCGTCTCCGTAGGTGAGCTCCTGCGAGTTGACTGGTGAACCACCCTCAGAGTCAAAGGTAACGGTTGCGGTCAGAGGTGCCCACTTGGCATACAGCACCGTATTAGTTGCAGGCATAGTGGTGTCGGTAATAGGAGTACCCACAGTCTCTGAATTGTCGTACCAGCCCTTGAAAACATAACCAGGTCGTGGAGAAGTTAAAGAGGTGCCAGGAACATCGGTGCTGGCATTAAAGGGCTCTCCAAAGAGATGAGAGTGCGTAGCAACAGTTGTACCAGAGCTTACGTAGGTAACGGTATAGGTATTGCGCTTATAGCGGTGCTCAATCAAGTTGGAATTGTAATCAGTGGTGAGGTAGTCGTAGTTGTATGGCTGCCAACTGGTCCAACCAAGTGCATCGTAATTGGTTCCATCAAAATGGTCAATGCTCATGCGGTAGCCGTCATACGAAAAACCAGGATGTCTATTCTCGCTCTCAAGATAGTGATCAACATCATTTCTTGCAATCTCTGTAATCATGCCAGGT
>JABZHU010000086.1:0-5645 GCA_015258705.1 Atopobium sp.
ACTTTTGATGACTTCAAAGATAAAAACTATGACGGTTTGATTGTTACCGGCGCCCCTATTGAGGATCTTAAATACGAGGACGTTGATTACTGGGATGAGTTTTGTCGCATTGTTAACTGGTCTCAGGAACACGTCTTTTCTACCATGTACCTGTGCTGGGGCGCACTAGCTGGTCTTTATTACCTGCACGATATTCCTAAGAAGATGCTTGGTGCTAAGCTTTTTGGTATTTTCCCGCAGCATTTATGCGATGAGTATTGCTTCCTCACCAATGGATTTGACGAGGTACATTACATGCCACACTCTCGTCACGCCGCGATTGAAACATCGGCTTTGGTGAATCATCCTGAGCTTGCCGTGCTTTCTGAGGGATTTACCAGCGGACCTGCACTTCTCGCCACCAGAGATTTTCACGAGATTTTTGTAACCGGTCATTTTGAATATGATCGCGATACGCTTGCAGAGGAGTATTGGCGCGATTTCCACAAGGGCCTGCCTATTCGTCTGCCAGAGAACTACTTCCCTGATAACGATCCAGAAAAGCAGCCGCTGTTTACCTGGCGCGCGCATGCCAACTTGCTGTATCGTAACTGGATTAACTGGGTGTACCAGATGACGCCGTACAACACAGACGAGATACCTACAGCTATTGCAGATCTTCGTCAACGTGTTTCCGAGGCTGATCCTGACGCAAGGATGACCGGTAGGTTCTAAGCAGGCATTTGCACGGTGACCGAATTGCCGGCGCTTGTAACTGGCTGGACGCCATCAATACCATAAAATAATTTATTGATACACGCGTATGAAGCTACGTGTAGAAACACGTATAGAGAGGATACGTTGATGAAGGTTGTAATTGCTTCAGATATTCACGGCGCTGCCGACTATTGCGAGAAGCTCATGCAGGTCATAGAGGAGGAGCAGCCAAAGTACGTTTTGCTTCTTGGAGATCTGCTCTATCACGGCCCTCGCAACGATCTTCCTGCAGACTACGCACCAAAGCGCGTTATTGAGATGTTGAACAGCATTTCCGATAAGGTCATTGCGGTCCGCGGAAATTGCGAGGCAGAGGTAGACCAGATGGTTCTGGACTTCCCTTGCATGGCTGATTACAACATCTTGTTTGATAAAGATCCAAAGACGGGCAAGCAGTTCACTATCTTCTTTACTCACGGTCACGTCTTTGGCCCTGGCATTCACAACAGCGTTGATAAATGGCCTCAGACGCCAAGTATGGACGCGTTTGTGTACGGCCATACGCACAGAAAAGTGAACATGCAAAGCGCTGACCACCCAGAGGTCACCGTGTTCAACCCAGGTTCTGTGGGCATTCCAAAGGACGGCACGCACAGCTGCGGAATCTACGAGGACGGCGAGTTTAGGCACGTCATCCTGGGCGAGTAAGTCTGTGTTGTTCACACGCAAAAAATGGCGAGAAGATCGATCGGTCTTCTCGCCTTATTTGTGTCTTGCGATGTGCGACTTTCTAGCTGGTTCTAGAAAGCGTTACTTTCTAGAAAGCGTGTCAGTGTTCCAAGTGCTGCTCTGAGAGCTGATAGTAACGGTTTTGCCGCCGTTGGTGGAGGAGAGAGTAAACGGCTCGCTCTTACCGCTGACCTGGCCGTTGAAGCTAAGCTCAAGCTTGTTCTCGTCACCAGTCCAGGTGCCACGAACCTCAGGCTGGCCGCCGATGCGCCAAAGAACTGTGCCATCTTTCTGGATGACAACTTCCATTGGCTTGCCGTCAGTGCCGGTGCCGCTGTAGGTACCAACCCATTTTTGGGCCTTCTTGCGGTCTTCCTCGGATTTCTTATCTTTGTCCTTCTGCTCTTGCTCTTTTTTGTTCTTCTCGGTAACGCCAGACTTGAGGCTTTCACCCTTCTTTATCTGGTCGGAAACGCGAGAATGATATGAATCATACGTTGAATTAGCGCCAGTATCATTGCCCCAGATTTCCTTCTCGTGTTCTATGTCGCCGAGAAGAGCCTGCAGCTCAACAAGCCTATTTGAAACGGACTTGAGATCAAGCGTGGTTGCAGAGTCGGTATCGTTAAAGCTGTTTGCAGCAAGCCTGCGCTTGTAATCGGCCTCAAACCAGTCGCGGATGCGCTTCTGCCCATCCGAAATTGAGCTGTTTAGGATGTTAACGCCCGAGTCATCGGTGCCGTTAGGAAGACGGAACTGGCCGTTTTTCTGGTCACCGGTGATTTGCTCTTCAATTTGATCGAGCTTCTCGTACTGGTTGAGAAGTTCAACGCGGCTGCTATCGCTGCTTGGATTGACACCAACGCTTTCAATCTGCTCTTGATAGCTGGCAATACGCTGTTGAACGGCACTGCGCTTGGCCGCGTCGTTTTGATGGGATTGGAAAACCCAGGCAACGGCTAATGCGCCTACAACCAGGACAGCGGCAAGCAGGCCAAATGCAACTTTGCGGAGCGCATCTGAACCGTCCTTGGATTGCTTGCGCTCGACGGAGCTGGGTCCGCTTGAAACAACAGTGAACTGCGAAGGATCAAAGTGCGAAATTGCAGTTGAATCGAGGTCATCGGTGGTAAAGACGTTGATACGGTCAGGGTCGTTGATGAAGGTTGTGGGTTCCTCGGCGTCTGCAGCGTTGGAGTCAGCGAGGACGGTGGGATCTTCGGCAGCAGCGGAGTCAGCGACAGCGGCAGCGCCGGCGACAACGGTAGGGTCTTCGGCAACGGCAGCGGCAGCGCCGGCGACAACGGTAGGGTCTTCGGCAACGGCAGCGGCAGCGCCGGCGACAACGGTAGGCGCCTCATCTGGGGAGATGTAGGAGTCGTCAGCGGTAGCCTCAAGGAGTGAGGTTTCTGCAGCAGTTGTGTCTTCGTCATCGGCTGGATACTCTGCCAGGACAGTTGCGTCTGGATCAGTTACGGTTTCAACTGGTTCATCAGCTTCTGCTGGTGCGATAACCTCGGTGGCTGTGGTGGAGTTGTCGGGTGCGGTTTCTGGTGCGGGTTCTGTGGACTCGGCGAGCACATCGGGTTTCTCGACGTCTGCGGCGTCTGCAACGTCTGCGACGTCCGCGACGTCAGAAAGCTTCTGTCCGCAGTTGGAACAGAACTTTGCGTGCTTGCTAATTTCAGCTCCGCAGTTGGGGCAATTCATAGAGTCGCTCCTTAAATCGCCAGTTAGACTCAGTGGCTTTTAATTACACTGGGTTACTATTGTAGCGTTAACAGGAGAAACGCCAAAATGTTTTTAGTTTTGAAGGCGGTCGCGCGCGTTTAGTGACACGCGATGTAGATCCGTTTCGCGTGTTCAGGCCTGCTGCTTAGAGCAGAGAAACGCCTGCTTCTGCACAGCGGTCTTCGGCCTGCTTGTCCCAGATAGATGCCTGTACCTCTCCGACGTGCGCTTTTTCCAGCAGCAGCATGCAAAGACGGCTTTGGCCAATGCCGCCACCAATGGTAAAGGGCAGCTCACCATCAATGAGCATCTTGTGGAACGGCAGTTCGAGGCGGTCTTCGCATTTAGCGATTGCCAGCTGTGACTTAAGCGCCTCAGCGTCCACACGAATGCCCATACTGCTAATCTCAATCGCAGAGTCCAGGGTCTCATCCCAGAACAACAGGTCACCGTTGAGCGACCAGTCATCGTAGTCGGGAGACCTGAAGTCGTGAGGCTGTCCGGAGTTTAGAGCGCCGCCAATGCCCACGATAAAGGTGGTTGGATGTTCGCGAACAAACAGATCTTCTCGCTGCTTAGGCGTCTGGGTAGGGTAGAGGTCCTCAAGCTCCTGCGAGGTCACAAAGGTAACTTCGCGGCTGAGCTGCGTGTTGAGCTGTGGATAGTGCCACTTAAGCTCGTCGAGTGTGCCACAGATTGCCTCAACAATGCGGCAAACGGCGTCTTCCAGCGTATCGGTATTGCGCTCGTCCTGCGTGATGATGCGTTCCCAGTCCCACTGGTCCACGTAAATGGAGTGCAGGTTATCGGGCTGTTCGTCGCGACGGATAGCGTTCATATCACAGACCAGACCGCGACCAACGGCAAAGTTGTAGCGCCAGAGTGCATAGCGCTTCCATTTTGCGAGCGACTGAACTACCTCGGCGTTCTTGCCTACGTTTGGCAGGTCAAAGGCAACCGGATGCTCAACGCCATTGAGGTTGTCATTCATGCCGGTAAGCGGGTCAACAATCAGCGGAGCAGTGACGCGCGACAGCTTCAGCGCAGCGCACAGTTTGGTCAGAAACACGTTCTTGACCTGCTCAATTGCTTTCTGAGTATCGTAAAGCGAAAGGCTTGAACGGTAGCCCTCTGGAATTTTGGTCATGTGGTCTCCTTGGAAGAGAGCGCTAAAAATTTGATTGCGCTGATTTTGCCTTCTTTCCACAACCCTTTGGCGAGAAACCCGTGTGATTTAACCGTTTTGTCAAAAAGACGGAAATATTTTTGGGGCTTATATCAGTATTTATATAAGGTGTTCTTAGGTTGTAAAAATATTCATCTAAATACATAACTGATAGACATACTTATTTTTTATCTAAACAAATATGTGAATTAGGTGAATACATATATCCTTCATATTAGATTTATATGAATGTAATATGATTTATATACACTTTAAGAGTAGTGTTTCAATCAATTTAAATTAATAGATAAATCGTAAGGTTGCATAGCTGTCAAAAAAATGCGCAATTATCAGCAAAAATAGTATTGAGAGCTGCAAAGAACTTGTGAATTGATATTTGTTTATAAGCGTTTGTGATAAGAACAAACCATAGGAAGCAGGTAAGAGCAGGAAATTTGCTCTAAGAGAAAGGAATGAGTATGTCAAAGTTTTTTCGTGAAGAGACTAAAAGACGCATTGTTGTTTGTGTAACAGCAGCAACTATTGCAACTTCGTCACTTGTTGCTGGAGTGACCCCTGTATTTGCTGAGACTTCATCAGATGCAGCTACTACCACAGTTGAGGCTCCTGCTGCACCAGCCGCCGATCCAACATCCTCAACATTCACCTTCACGCAGGACAACATTCCAGGTGCTCGCGAGAACGTACCTAGCGACAAATTTGCTACACAGTTTGTAAGTGACGTTTCTCTCAATGGCACAAAGTTTGTTGGCGACTCTGGTTCACAGGTAACCGCGCCATCTGGTCTTACTGACCCAGACGGACACACCGTTGTTAAGTGGGTCACTGCTGATGGTAGCGATGAAATGGCACCAGGCGAGACTCGTGAGATTGACACGCTTAACGTCGAAACATTCCATGCAGTCTGGCAGCCACAGGACAATGGTGATGATGTTCAGTATCGACTCGTAATTGATGCTAACGGTGGTCATTTCGAGGGCGGCATCAGCACTATGTATGAGCGCAACGACTTCCTCCCTGCAAATATGCATAACGTTAGGGCTGCTTCCAAGGTCACTCGTGACGGCTATACTCTTGTTGGTTTTTCGAGGAATAAAAACGACGTTACTGCTCCAGCTAGTACGTTAACAACACCAATAAGCATTCGTAATGCAGAGCACGTTCCAGGTCACTCCACCGCCGAAGCACTCCCAGGCAAGACTGATGAGGTCTATACACTCTATGCAATTTGGAGATCAAATACCGAGACCCCTGCAGACCCATCAACCCCTGCAGACTCATCAACCCCTGCAGACCCATCAAC
>JABZHU010000222.1:0-1276 GCA_015258705.1 Atopobium sp.
TTCTTGGACATAAGAAATGGGAGGCAGTTCACGTAGAGGCTCTTTGTTATTGCATAAAATCGCTGATACATTATTTTGCATAGTTCAATTGATTTTTGCATATCTTTTGTATAGCCAATTAATTCCAAGCGGCAGGGCTACTTATGATTTATTTACGTAACAGGTATGCAATTTTCTTCAAATTTCCGCTTGTAAAACAACATAACAAATTGTATCTAAAGATATTTTAGTGTAGTATGATACGGTAACAACACGGGACTATGCATAAAACATACGCATGTTTTTAAGGCATCGTTTGAGCAGATGGGGCTGTGAGATGGCTAAGGCAGGTGTTACCAAAAAGACCGACCCAGGTTTGGGTAGGACAGTAGCAAGGTTGTTACAAGAAAGTGGCAAGCGCCAGGTAGACCTGTGCGAATTCTCACATTGGTCACGTGCGTATGTCTCTTATATTTGCACCGAGCGCCGTAAGTGGCCTTCATTTGATAAAGCAAAGGTTATCGCTGACTTCTTTTCCTTAAGTCTTGACCAGCTTTGGGTTGAGCACCTCAAGGATCTTGTTGATGCTGGCGTGGAGCTTACAGAGACGCAGAAGAAGAATTTAGCTGAGGGTGTTAATCTTCCAAATCCTACTGTTATGCATGACGGAAATGACAATAGAGAATACCTCCAACCTGTTGCTTCCTCGGGGAACGGCTCAGATTACACGCTCCCGGAAATTCTTGGCGTCGAATAAGTATTTTTGACTATTTTTATTGTTTACAATGCCATACTTGCTGTATACGCGTATGATTCAGCGTTGTTCAGATTGCATGGGGCTATCTGAAGAGTAGGAGATGTGCAAGATGGCTGGACTACACTGTTCAGACTGCGCTTTTAGCTCGTTTAAATTTAACGAGGACGCCCAGATGTATCAGGCGTACTGCTCGCGCGGCTATTTGCTGGCTGATCCACATATCCATGAGCTTTTTGCCATGCACTTTGCTAAGTCTCCAGAGGATTTTGTTCCCGTCAAAGATCCGTTCAATCGCGAGTATCTGAGGAAGTCATATATCTGCGGAGAATTTATTAAGCGCAAGGACAATTTGGGTTAACGGTATGTCTTAAAACCCTGTTATGTAACATAGCAGGGTTTTATTATGCTTCTGACGTGTTTCTCGTCTAATCAATATCAAAGAATTAAGTAAATATCACAAAAGTTGTTATGTAACGCTTATAGATTTCTACATAATTAGTTAACTTTCTGTTATATGTTGCCCTTAAAACAAGGTAGTAT
>JABZHU010000223.1:0-1270 GCA_015258705.1 Atopobium sp.
TCATTACCCTGGGCTTTGCAGAAATCATCCGCGTTGTCCTGGTTAACATCGACTCTGCTCTTGGATTCAAGCTCACGGGCGGTGCTTCCGGCTTGACAGGCATCCCAGCCTATACCGGCTACCTGAACACTGCAATTGTTGTTTCGCTTGCCATTTTTGCTATTCATACTCTTATGAAGTCTAGACATGGACGCGCTATTCTCGCCATCCGCGATAACGAGATTGCTGCAGAGGCATCAGGCGTTAACACCACGTATTACAAGACCCTTGCCTTTGTTTTCTCTGCATTTCTTGCTGGTATTGCAGGCGGCCTTTACGCGGGCTGCATCGGCGTTATGGCGCCTGCCAAGTTTGGCTTCATGAAGTCCGTTGAGATCCTTGTTATGGTTGTTTTGGGCGGCATGGGCTCTATGTTTGGTTCCGTTGTGTCCGCAACTGTCCTGACCGTACTCCCAGAGGCTCTACGTGCCTTTGCTGACTATCGCATGGTTGCTTATGCAATCGTGCTGATTCTGGTCATGATCTTTAGACCAGAGGGTCTGTTTGGCTCGTATGACTTCTCGCTGTCTCGCATCATTGAGCGAGTCATGAACAGGGACTTCCCTTGGAACAAGGATGACTCGGACGAGCAGACAGACGTGCGGGTCAACGCAAAGGCAGGCGCTCAGGCAAACGAGCAGGCGGATACGCAGGCAGAAGCCTCAACTGATTTGAAGGAGGCGTAAGAGCGATGGCAACTAAACACACTACAAAACTTATCAGACAAGAGTCTCCTAACCTCATTCCTGAGCGAGACCTTGGCGCAATTCCTGTTCTTCAGGCCGAGCACCTGGGCATTGACTTTGGTGGCTTGACTGCTGTTAATGACTTCAACATCGCTCTTGGTCCTACCGAGATCTCTGGCATCATTGGTCCTAACGGTGCAGGTAAAACAACTGTTTTTAACTTGCTTACCTGTGTCTACAAGCCAACCCGTGGTACCGTAATGATTGACGGCTACGACCTGGCTGGTAAAAGCGTTGTTGAAGCAAATCATATGGGTATTGCCCGCACCTTCCAGAATATTCGACTGTTCAACAACATGACTGTTATGGAGAACATTCAGGTTGGTCAGGGCAGCCACATGACGTCTCATTTCTTTGAGGACGTCTTCCGCCTTCCAGCTCACTGGAAGCAGGAAAAAGAGAGCGCTGATAACGCTCGTGAGCTGCTGCGCATTTTTGGCATGGAGAATCTTGCAAATACGCTTGCAGGTAATCTGCCATATGGC
>JABZHU010000224.1:0-1269 GCA_015258705.1 Atopobium sp.
AGGGCCGCACGGTTCGCTCTGGTTTTTACGCAAGCGGAACGCACAAAATTATTGCTTCGAAGGAATGCCTGGTAGAAGACGGCCGAGCTCGCGCCATCCTCAACGATGTGGCGTATCTTGCCGGCCAGTTCAACATCCATGCTTACCAGGAAGATCGCGGCAAGGGAGCGCTGCGCCACAGCGTAGTTCGCTGCGGATATGCCACCAACGACGTCATGCTGGTGCTAGTGGTCAACGGCCAGCACCTGCCCCATGAGCAGGAGTTTATTGCTGCGCTTCGCAAAGCGCACCCTGAGCTGACCAGCATCTTCTTGAACGTCAACCAGAAGCGCACCAATGCGATCTTAGGGCGAGAAACCCGTCTGCTTTGGGGTTCAACATCCATGAGCGACAAACTTTTGGGCTGCACGTTTGAGATTGGCCCAACCAGTTTCTACCAGACCAACCCTCAGCAAACTGAGGTGCTCTACCAGCTGGCCATCGACGGCGCGCTAGCTGACTGCGAGCTTGCTGACTCCGAGTCCGCCGGCGCCGCTTTGACCGACGCTTCCACTCAGGCAGCCACTTCCGCGCAAACCGGCAACCTGCGAGTTCTTGATGCTTACTGCGGTACGGGAACCATTGGACTTTGCTTGGCGCACGCTGCTGAAGCTCAAGGCATCAACCTTCTGCTCACTGGCGTTGACCAGGTTGAAAACAACATTCAGATGGCTCGCAGAAACGCTCGAAACAATAAGCTTGAAGCTGAGTTTATCTGCGACGATGCCACTCGCTACATGCAAGCTCTGGCAAAAGACGGTCAGAACTTTGACGTTATTATTCTTGACCCGCCTCGCGCTGGTTCCACGCCCACCTTCCTCAAGGCAACTACCCAGCTAGCCCAGAAGAAAATCGTGTACGTGAGCTGCAACGTTGTGACGCAGGCCAGGGACCTCAAGGTTCTTCTCGACAGCGGGTTTGCCATTGAGCGCGTGACACCTGTGGACATGTTCCCTCACACCAAGCACGTTGAGTGTGTTGTGGTGCTTTCTCGGGTTTAGATTAAAGGCACAAATTGAATTGGACGGCTATGAAAACGGTAGAATTTGGAAAACAACATAACGACGTAATCATGCTGCTTCACGGCGGCGGTTTGTCTTGGTGGAATTATAAAGCCGAGGCTGAACTGCTGAAAGATCAATATCACGTTGTGCTGCCAATCCTTGACGGACACGCAGGTAGTGACAATGATTTTATAAGTATTGAGGAAAACGCAAGTCAGCTCATTTC
>JABZHU010000087.1:0-5535 GCA_015258705.1 Atopobium sp.
GAGTAGTCAACACGCTTACCCAGAAGGTTCTGACGGAAGCGACCCTGCTTACCCTTAAGGGCCTCAGCAAGAGACTTCAGAGGACGTCCACCACGACCAGTGACGGGACGACCACGGCGACCGTTGTCAAACAGAGCGTCAACGGACTCCTGAAGCATGCGCTTCTCGTTGTTAACAATGATAGAAGGTGCCTCAAGGTCAAGCAGGCGCTTAAGACGATTGTTACGGTTAATAACACGACGATACAAATCGTTTAAGTCGGAAGCTGCAAAACGGCCACCATCAAGCTGAACCATAGGACGAAGATCAGGTGGAATAACTGGTACAACGTCAAGGATCATGTTAGCTGGATCGTTGCCACCCTTGAGGAAGGCGTCAACAATCTCAAGGCGCTTAATGGCCTTCTCGCGCTTCTGCTTCTGAGCATCCTCATTGGCGATAATAGCGCGGAGCTCCTTGGCCTCTTTCTCAAGGTCAATGTTGGAGAGAAGGTCACGTACTGCCTCTGCGCCCATGCCACCCTTGAAGTAGATGCCATAGTAGCGCTTAAGCTCGGAGAACAGACCCTCATCGGAGATGAGCTCTCTGGTCTCAAGCTGCATGAACTTCTCGAAAGCCTCACGACGAAGCGTCTTCTCTTCCTCGTACTCTTCCTCAAGATCAGCGACGCCTGCACGAATCTCGTCCTCAGAAAGAGGCTCAAAATCGCCAAACTCGTCATCCTGTGGCTGGCCCTGCTCGCGAAGACGTGCAATCTGATCGTCACGCTCTGCGTCAAGCTCTTCGAGGTCTGCTGCAAGCTCCTCACGAAGATCGTCTACGTCAGCCTCACGTGCCTCAGTGTCAACACTGGTGATTACGTAAGATGCGAAGTAGAGGACTTTCTCGAGGTCCTTGCTCTTGATGTCAAGAAGACGTGCCAGAGGGAAGCTGGTTGGGCTCTTGAAGTACCAGATGTGGCTTACAGGAGCAGCAAGCTCGATGTGGCCCATGCGGTCACGACGAACCTTTGCGGTGGTTACTTCAACACCGCAGCGCTCGCAGGTAATGCCCTTGAAGCGAATGCCTTTGTACTTACCGCAGGCGCACTCCCAGTCCCTCACAGGTCCAAAGATCTTTTCACAGAAAAGACCATCCTTTTCTGGCTTAAGAGTACGGTAGTTGATGGTCTCAGGCTTTTTTACCTCGCCATAGGACCAACCGCGGATATCATCAGCAGACGCTAGAGAAATTTTAATAGCGTCAAATTCAGTGGAATCGAAATCTGCCACAGTCGCTACTCCTTATCGGTGGTCGCGTCGCCTACAAGTGCGGATGCACCCTCAGCGTCTTGGGACAGGTCGGAAGCGGTTACCTCAGTGAAGCCAAGGTCGTTGAGGATCTCAACAGCGTTCTTCTCCTCAGGATCTGTGACCTTTGCGGTATTTGCACGCTTACGATAGGAGATTGGCTCAATGTCAAGTGCCAGGGAGCGAATCTCTTTGACCAGAACCTTGAAGGACTCAGGAATTCCTGCAGTAGGAATGTTCTCGCCCTTAACAATGGACTCGTAGGTCTTAACACGGCCGTTGGTATCGTCAGACTTAACGGTGAGGATCTCCTGGAGGACGTTAGCAGCACCGTATGCATACAGTGCCCAAACCTCCATCTCACCAAAGCGCTGACCGCCGAACTGTGCCTTACCACCCAGAGGTTGCTGGGTAACAAGAGAGTAAGGACCAGTTGAACGTGCGTGGATCTTATCGTCAACCATGTGGCCGAGCTTCAGAATGTAAGAAACACCAACGGTAATTGGGCTCTTGAATGCCTCGCCGGTACGACCATCGTAGAGGGTAGTCTTACCACGCTCGTTGAGCTGTGGAACAAACTCCTCACGCATGTCCTCGCCGTACTCCTTGAGAGCCTTGTTGATCATGTTGATGTTGGTGCGGCGAACAATCTCTGCAACGGACTCATCGGTAGCACCGTCAAAGAGTGGTGTTGCAACAGGAATTGGGCCCTCAACGTAACGCTTAGAATCTGCGTCGTCGTCATCCCAACCGTGTGCAGCGCCCCAACCAAGGTGGCACTCAAGCAGCTGACCAACGTTCATACGGGAAGGAACGCCCAGTGGGTCGAGAATAACGTCTACTGGGGTACCGTCTGCCATGTAAGGCATGTCCTCAACTGGGAGAACCTTACAAATAACACCCTTGTTACCGTGGCGACCAGCGATCTTATCGCCCTGCTGAATCTTTCTGCGCTGAGCAACAAAGACGCGGACCAGGTCGTTTACTCCTGGAGGCAGGTCGTCTCCAGCCTCACGGCTGAAGCGGACAACGTCAACAACGCGGCCATAGGAGCCGTGTGGCATCTTAAGGGACGTATCGCGAACATCGTGTGCCTTAGCACCGAAGATTGCGCGAAGCAGGCGCTCTTCTGCGGTCAGAGCAGTCTCACCCTTAGGAGTGACCTTACCAACCAGAATATCGCCAGGGCCAACCTCAGCGCCGATGCGGATGATACCGTCATCGTCGAGGTTTGCGAGCATGTCCTCACCAAGGTTTGGAATCTCGCGGGTAATCTCCTCAGCACCAAGCTTGGTGTCACGAGCATCAATCTCGTGGCGGGAAATGTTAACGGAGGTCAGAAGGTCTTCCTGAACAACGCGCTCGGAGACGATAATACCGTCCTCGTAGTTGTAGCCTTCCCATGGCATGTAAGCAACGGTAAGGTTTGCACCAAGTGCCAGCTCAGAGTGGTCAACAGATGGACCGTCTGCGATTGGCTGGCCCTTCTCGACCTGCTGTCCAACAGTAACGATTGGACGGTGGTTGATGCAAGTGGACTGGTTGGAGCGCTCGTACTTAGGAAGATCGTAGCGCTGAGAACCGTGCTCATCGGAGTAGATGACAACGTGAGCTGCGTCTACCTCGGTGACCTCGCCGGCAAACTCTGCGCAAATAAGCTCACCAGAGTCCTGAGCTGCGCGGCCCTCCATACCAGTTCCAACAAATGGAGCGTGGGACTGAATTAGAGGCACTGCCTGACGCTGCATGTTTGCACCCATGAGGGTACGCTTTGCATCGTCGTGCTCAAGGAATGGAATGAGGTTAGCTGCGACGGAGAGAAGCTGACGTGGAGAAACGTCCATGTAGTCAACGTCCTCAACAGGAACCTGTGCAGGTGCACCGAAGGAACCGTCGAAGTCGCGGGTACGTGCGATAACGCGGTCTGCATCAACAATCTTGCCGTCTGCGTCAACCTCAACAAACTTCTTAGACTTAGGGTCAATTGGGGTGTTAGCAGGAGCAATAATGTGATTCTCCTCCTCGTCTGCAGTCATCCAGACAATGTCGTCAGAGACAACACCGCCTGTGACCTTACGATAAGGAGCCTCGATAAAGCCGTACTCATTTACGTGAGCGTACAGTGCCAAGGAGCCGATAAGACCAATGTTTGGTCCCTCAGGAGTCTCAATTGGGCACATACGGGAGTAGTGCGAGTTATGAACGTCGCGGACTGCGGTAGGAACGTTGGTACGACGGCTGGAGCCGGACTTGTGTCCTGCAAGACCGCCAGGTCCCAGAGCAGAAAGACGACGCTTGTGAGTCAAACCAGCAAGTGGGTTTGCCTGGTCCATGAACTGCGAAAGCTGAGAAGAACCGAAGAACTCCTTGATTGCAGCAACAATTGGACGGATGTTGATCAAAGACTGTGGAGTGATGTCGTCTGCGTCCTGAGATGCCATGCGCTCACGAACAACGCGCTCCATGCGGCTCATACCAATGCGGAACTGGTTCTGGACCAGCTCGCCAACGGTACGGACGCGGCGGTTGCCAAAGTGGTCAATGTCATCAAGGTGCTTAGATTCATCACCCGCATGCACTGCAAGAAGGTACTGAAGAGCTGCGACAATGTCCTCTTTGGTAAGGACACGAACATCTGCAGGAATCTCTTCCTCAAGCTTCTTGTTGATCTTGTAACGACCAACGCGAGCAAGGTCATAGCGTTGCTCGTTGAAGAAGAGGCCGTCAAGCAGAGAACGGGCGGAGTCAACAGTTGGTGGCTCGCCTGGACGCTGACGACGATAAATCTCGATAAGAGCATCCTCACGTGTGGTTGCAACGTCACGCTCAAGTGTGTTGCGAACGACATCGGAATCACCAAGGAGCGAGAGGATCTCGTCATCGGTAACAGCAATGCCAAGTGCACGGAGGAAGACGGTAGCGCTCTGGCGACGCTTGCGGTCAATGGAGACGACCAGGTGGCCGCGCTTATCAACCTCAAACTCAAGCCATGCACCACGTGCAGGAATGAACTGAGACTTGTGGACCAGAACACCGTTGTCCATCTCTGACGAGAAGTACACGCCAGGTGAACGGACGAGCTGTGAAACCACAACACGCTCAGAACCGTTGATGATGAAGGTACCGCGCTCAGTCATCAGCGGGAAATCACCCATGAAGACAAGCTGTTCCTTCATCTCACCAGTCTCTTTGTTGACAAAACGGACGTCAACAAAAAGAGGTGCTTGATATGAAATGTCTTTTGCACGACACTCAGCCATTGAATTGGCAGGGTCGCCGAACTGATGGTCACCAAAGGTGACCTGCATGGTTCCAGCGCTGTTCTCAATTGGCGAGAACTCAGCGAAGGACTCTGCAAGGCCCTCTCCCATAAAGCGCTCAAATGATTCCTTTTGTACAGAAATCAGATTTGGCAGCTCCATAGCTGCGGGAATCTTACTGAACGTCCTGCGTCCAGTATGCGCCTGAGGCGTGGTGAGGGAAGTCTTTTTAGCGGTAGACACCAGGTTGTCCTCCTTCAAAAGGGTGGAAGGTGGCAATTGTCGCAACCTAGTAATTTAGTCAAGATTTTAATGCGCGTCAACAGAAAAACACTTGATTTTTTAAGACGTTTTGACTATATTATCGCGTTTATGTTTTTCAACTGCACAAACGTTATGTTGCAGGTAAATACTTGACTAACTCGTCTTTTCTATATATGAAGATTTTGTGGAGAAGGTCCACGGAGGCAGAAATCACTTTCGGTGAGCGGCTCTCCCCTGCCACGTCGCTTCGCATGGCGCTGCATGCGCCCCGAGCTCACGGGTTTCTCGCCAGGCGCGTCGGCCTTTTGCTGCACGCGCCTGAAAAGTGCAAAGAATCTGTATTTGAGCCACCGATTCTTTAACAAAATCAGGCAAATCCACAGATTCTTTTGCAATTTTAGGCAAAAGTTACAGATTCTTTGAGGAAATCAGGCACGAGGAAGCTGGGGTAAGTCACGCAGTAAGCCAGAGCAATCGCGCTGGATTCATGAGCCTGAAATGAACATCAAGTCTGAGCAAAAGTACTCAGATAAGGCGAGAAAAACAGGCAAATCGCTCAGACATGGCGAGAAAATCCGGCAAATCACTCAGACTTGATGCACTTTTCAGGCTGCAGCTAAAGCGCCCAAGCTTGATGCACATTTTGAGCTGCAGCAAAAGCACCTCAACTCCATGTGCCCCTAGCGCACGGGTTTCTCGCCAGGCAAATAAAAAAGAGGCCA
>JABZHU010000088.1:0-5487 GCA_015258705.1 Atopobium sp.
GTAACCGATAGCTGGGATAACACGGACCGCCGTGGTCTTGGTGTTGATGACGCCAATAGCCATCTCATCTGCGATGATGCCCGCAATGGTTTCCACGGAGGAATCGCCAGGAATAGCAATCATGTCCAAGCCAACGGAGCACACTGACGTCATTGCCTCGAGTTTCTCGAGAGAAAGCGCACCGTCTTGAGCTGCGCGAATCATGCCCGCATCCTCGGAAACCGGGATGAACGCGCCGGACAGGCCGCCGACGCTTGATGACGCCATGACGCCGCCCTTCTTGACGGCATCGTTGAGCAGGGCAAGCGCGCAGGTAGTTCCGGGACCACCGCATTCGCCGACGCCGATGAGCTCCAGAATCTTAGCGACGGAATCGCCGGCTGCTGGGGTAGGCGCAAGACTCAGGTCTACGATGCCCTTCTCGACACCCAGGCGCCTTGAAGCCTCGCGGCTCATCAGCTCGCCCGCGCGGGTAATCTTGAATGCGGTCTGCTTGATCTTCTCGGCAACGTCCATGAGATTTGCGGAGTCGGGGAGCTCGGCGAGGGCCGCGGCCATGACGCCAGGGCCGGAAACGCCCACGTTAATGACGGCGTCTGCCTCTCCACTGCCGTGGACCGCGCCGGCCATGAAGGGGGAGTCCTCCACCATGTTGGCAAAAACAACCAGCTTAGCGGCACCGTAGCACTGGATGTCGGTGGTGCGGCGAGCGGCTTCGAGCACGGTCTGGGCCATGAGCAGGACGGCGTCCATGTTGATGCCCGCGCGCGTGGACGCGACGTTTACCGAGGAACAGACGCGCGACGTGGTGGCCAGTGCCTCGGGGATGGATGCGATGAGTCGGCGGTCGGCGTCGCCAAGACCCTTGTGGACCAGCGCCGAGAAGCCACCCAAAAAGTCGATGCCTAGCGTCTCGGCCGCGCGATCAAGCGTGTGAGCCAGTGGCGTCAGATCCTGCGCCGAGGTACAGGCCGCAATCTGCGCGATTGGCGTGACGGAAACGCGCTTGTTGGCAATGGGGATGCCATACTCGCGCTCCAGGTCCTCGGCCACGGCCACCAGGTGCTCGGCCTGGCGCGTGATGCGGTCGTAGACCTTCTTGCACATGCGATCCAGGTCCTCGTCTGCGCAGCTATTGAGCGAGATGCCCATCGTAATGGTGCGCAGGTCAAGGTTCTGCTCGCTGACCATGGCTAGGGTTTCAGCGATTTCCTGTGGAGTAATGTTCATGCGCGTCCTCTCGGAATGCAGCTTGCGTGCGGTGCTGGGGCGTGGGTGCAGCTTGCGTGCGGTGCCGGGGCGTGGCGCGGTTGTCGTGTGGAGACAACGTCTGGCTTTTGGCGGACGACCAGCCGCAGGGGTTTCTCGACTATTATACTTAAGCAACAACGACAAACGGGGCAAGTTGCGAGGTAACGTGGCAGAAAAAGTCACCCTAAAAACGATTGCGCGCGAGGTGGGGCTGTCGCCCGCCACGGTTTCGCTGGTGCTGAACGGCCGGCCAGTGCGCGTGAGTGACGAGAACCGCCGCCGCATCCTCGACGTTGCCCGTCGCGAGCACTACATTCCCAACCAGATTGCAAGAAGCCTGGTCACGCAGCACACGCAGACGCTGGGGCTGATCGTGCCGAATATCGAGAGCCGGTTTTTCTCGTCGTTTGCAAAGATGCTGGAGATGAAGTGCCGCCGCCGCGGGTTCGCGCTGTTCATCACCAACTCGGATAACAGCACGTCAAACGATGCGGACCTTGTGCGGCTGCTGGTCAATCGCGGCGCCGACGGCATCTTTATCATCACGTCTGACGAGGTAGAAGCCTCAAAGCAGCTCATCGCCGACCTGGAGCAGCTGCCCGTGCCGTACGTCATGGTGGACCGAACCATCGACGCGCTCGACTGCGACAAAGTCACGTTCAACAACGAGCTCGGCGGCTATCTGGCCACAAAATACCTGCTAGACCACGGTCACCGCCGGATCGCGTGCATGGTCAACACCGCCTCCAACACCGGCTGCGCGCGCCTCAACGGCTACGTTCGCGCACTTGGCGAGAAGGGCCTGGAGCTAGATCAGTCGCTTGTGCTGACCAGCGATTATTACATTCCTGATGCATATCTTGCAGCTCAGCAGCTGATTCGCGTGAACGCTACGGCTGTTGTTGCAACGTCGGACAACATTGCGCTTGGACTGTTGCGCTATCTGTACGAGCGCGGCTTGCATGTTCCGCGCGATTATTCCGTTGTCGGGTACGATAACAGCATTTCAGACGCACTGTTTGAGCCGGCGTTGACTTCGATTGAGCAAAATGTTGATGAGCTTTCTGACGCTGCGCTTTCGATTATGTTTCGTCGTCTGGGCGAGCATGGGGCGGATGTTGTGCAGAGAGCCGCGACGCAAGAAGCCGCGACGCAATCAGCCGCGACGCAATCAGCTGCGACGCAATCAGCTGCGACGCAAGAAGCTGCGACGCAAGAAGCCGCGACAGGTAAAAATAACGGCATCGGAGCGCAGGATGACAGCACGTCAATCCAGATAATCCTTGAGCCGCGCATGATTGAGAAGAATAGCGTGCGTGTTTTGGGGCGCTAATCAGATTTCTGCATATTTGTGCAAATAAATTCATTTCTATGAATACGTAATTTTTGAGCTCAAAATTATGTGCCAAAAAAGGTAAAAAACCCGTTTAGTTGGAAATGAAAATTGAAAATTAGCTGTTTTATCTCCAACTAAGACGATTTTTTACCGCGCCAAAAACTTTTATCTGGGCAAACGTTGTATGCAGAAAAATGAAATCTCCAACTAAACGGATTTTTTACCACTTAAAGGATATCTTTTGCCTCAAACAGTGTTGATTGCATAGACTGCGCAGGCCAACGTCCAACTAAGCGTCTACCTTGCTCTGCTTTACCAGCAAAAAAGAAGGCTGTGCGAAGCACAGCCTTCTTTGCACTTGTAATCTATACGCCAAAACTAACGGCGAGCCTTTACAGAGTACGCAAGACCGGAAGCAATAATACCTGCAGCAGCAAGTGCGCTTGCAATGGACATTGCATCGCCAGTATCTGGCAGGTTAGACCTCTTCTTCTTAGGAGTCTTAGGCTTTGGCTCTGGATTAGGATCCGGCGTTGGGGTTGGTGTAGGAGTTATTGGCTTATCGTCTGTAGCAACTTCCGTAGGAACAATGGTCTGGTCTGCAGCATTGAATGTTGCAGGTGCCACGGTAAACGGAATCTGATTTGCATTGAGCTCATATCCCTCTGGAGATGCAGTCTCAACCAGGTAATAATCGCCTGGCGTCAGATAGAACTTGTCTCCATCCTGATAGATACCCTTAGTCAGCAAATCTGCAGTTGCCGCAGTGTTCTGAACCAGTGTAGTCAGCTCAGTCTTTGTAAGAACATCTCCGGATGTAAAGGTACCGTCTGCACCAGTAGTAAGCCCCTCTTTAACCAGTGTGCCATCAGCCTTGTATAGGCTATAGGTTGCACCAGCAACAGGCTTGGAAGCATCGTCAGAGTCAGTCTTCACAAGCTTTAAAGGAGATGGAACTGCACGATACGTGAGGTAATACTGCCTGGTGCGGTTTACAGAACCGTCCGCATTGAAGCCAGGAGCCAAAACGGAATTATCGCGAGGACCAGAGTTATACGTACCAATTGCAAGAGATGTTCCCTCTGGAACGTCGATATCGTTTGCAATATAAACGTAAGAATCACCAGGTCCCGCAGCCTTGATCTCGTCGACTGACTTGCGAACAGTAGTCAGCAACATGTTGGTTGATGGATCGGTCTCAAATTTATTACCGCCGGCAACAGAGTCATCTGCAGCAACGCCAGCGTACTCAGGCATGTACACAACATGACCCTTAGTGTTGTAACGAGCAGACACCTGACGATCCTCAAATGCTGCGGAGGTTGTATATGTAGCAGCAAGATCATCAAGACCAAGAACGCTTACTGCGCCATTACCATAAATAGGAAGACCAGCATTTCTTTGAGCAATAGGATCACTGAGGCCAAGGCCATTAAGCTGCCTGTAAGCAAGGTCGTCGACATAGTGATACACAGCTGTTGCGGTATCAATGACTCGCGCAGGATAACGCTTGGTGTATGCGTGAGTGCCTCCCCAAGATTTCTTGATACCACCCTGAATTCCCAGTGGATAAGACCTATCAGAGATGTTCAGTGGTGCGGAGAACTCAATGTACTGACGAGCTGTGACTGGTGCAGTAAATACAGCAGCAGGCTCTTCATAAGAAGTGCCACCCATAATAGACTGACCATTGACCTTGACGGTAAACATCAAATTAGTCTTTGGACCACCACCCGAAAGAGCACCTGTTGCATCCATTGGCTTGTACGTATCAACAGCAGCATGCGCCGAAACAGCCACCTTACGCAGGCCATAACCATTTGGATCATTGTGTGGGAAGTTGATCAGATTCTCTGCATCGCCGAGAAGGACGTAGTAAGCACGAATTTCTCCGCCCTCGGCAATCATCTGCGCAACAGAATATTTAGTTGGATCCATGTCCAGCTTGAGCGCGGTTCCATCAGGCTTTACCCAGTAATAACGCGCGATGACACCTGTACGGTCCTCTCGCGGTTTAGCAGCCTGAGCAGTAATCTCTGCCTGAATTTCAGCATCTGAAATAAAGTCAGGGAATGGATTTGCCACGGTCTGCGTACCGTCAAGCGGAGCGCCGTCCACATCTTCGGAATAAACTGTTGGGTCGGCAGCAAATGCTGTGTGTGGCAGAGCAAACGCCAAAATTGCACCCACAAATAGCATAAGAATTGCTAAAAATGTAAAGCGAGAAAATCGGGTGCTTCTAACGCTTCTAACAGAAGTGCTGTTCATACATCCTTCTTTCAGCGTGAAGGGTGAATATTTATGTATATACCATAGCTCATTTCTTGTCATTTATGCAGATGAGACCAAAACAGATGATATATTTGTTCATTAAATCGCTAGAGAAACACATTCAAGCGGCCTAGACTACTAGTCTAGGCCGCTCGTTAAGATTACTCGTTAAGACTGCATTAGACCGCTGGCTTAGGCTTAAGCAGTGGTTTACTTGTCTGTACTGCTTACATTACTTGTCAGGAGTAAGGTGCCAAATCTCATTGTTATATTCGGCAATAGTTCTATCAGATGAGAACGTTCCTGCCATAGCAATATTTGCAAGAGACTTCTGGAGCCACGCTCTCCTATCCTCATAATCATCGAACACGTGCTCTTTTGTTGAAATGTATGCTTCCAAATCAAGCAGCGTCATAAACCAGTCTTTTGAGCACAGGTTTTTGTGAAGACGCTCCAGGCGCTCCTCATTTCCAAGAGAAATAAACTCTGGGCTAATTAAGAAATCAACGAGTGGTTTAATCTGGGGCTTCTTATAAAACTCTTTTGCTTTGTAACCTTTGTGCTCATAAAGGCTTACAACCTCATCACTCGAAGCACCAAACGTGTAGATATTCTCCTTGCCTACCAAG
>JABZHU010000089.1:0-5463 GCA_015258705.1 Atopobium sp.
GATGTTATATATTCCTCAGGAGCCGACTAAACTGCAGAAAAAAGAGACAGTAAGAAAAATTAAAGGACTATCAAACTCCCAGCGTGGAAGAGTGTTGTCTATTGTGGCACAACTCAATTCCGACCCTGATTATGTTCTTGCAGGTGAGTCAACTAGTCCAGGTGAAATGAGAAAGCTTATGCTTGCACTGGGAATACTCGAATCACCAGAACTGGTTGTGATGGATGAGCCAACTAACTATTTAGACCTTGGTTCTACCGTAGCACTTGAACGTTTACTCTCTGAATATCCGGGAGCTTTATTGTTGGTCTCACATGACTTATCGCTGATTGATTCTGCTACATCGATTAAATGGTGCATTCGACAATCAAACGGCAATTTTAGACTTGTGGTGCAATAGGGCGAGAAACACGTTGGACAGTTACGGGGGTTGTGCGTTTGCGTAGCCCACCGACACAGACCGCTGCTTTTATACCGCTCGCCGTAGTTGTTCAAGTAAGCTAACTTCTTCTGAAAAATTTTATATAAACTAAAAGGTCAAATCGATTTCTTCTGGGATTGCTTGTGTGTTTAAGCATGGATTTCGGAGGGACCTATGCTTCACTTTAATCACGATTCAAAACAAGAAGCCAACGAGGGAAATGCAAGCGCGAGCGCTGCTGGTGCGGGTGCCGTAGGTGCGGGCGCTGGCGGTGCGGGTGCTGCTGGTGCGGACGCCGGGGTACCCAACATCCCCACGCCACCCGAGGGATATCAGCAGGCAGCATTTGCATCCACGCTGCCAACGGTTGCTGATCAGACGGCTAACTTAGGCTCTCAGATTGGCGTCATTTCTCCAGGTGAGAGCGAAGAAGATGCTGAGGCTCGTGAGGCGTACGAGAGTCTTGCGCGTCACCGCAAAGCTCGTCGTAAAAAGAAGCTTATTAAGGCAGGAATAACTGCCGGAGTCTTTGTTCTTCTCGTCATATTGTTTATTTTGCCTATGTGCCAGGGCGGTCAGAACCAGAACACCACCGTGATGCCAAGCACCACGTTTGTCACGCGCGGCGAGTTTAGCGATTCTGTTTCCGCTTCTGGATCCATCAAGCCTGTGTCGTCAACCGTGGTAACTCCCGAGGTAGATGGCATTATTCAGGATGTTCAGGTTTCCGAGGGCACGTACGTTCATAAGGGTGACAAGCTCTTTACTATCAAGAATGACGAGCTGGATAAGGCTGTTCGTAAGGCGTCTCAGCAGGTAAAAGCAGCCGAAAACGAGGTCAGTAAGGCTCGCTCAGCTCTGGCTTCCGCACGCAACGGTGTCTCCGAGGCAGGTGAGGACGGACAGGAGGCAAACGCTGCGTCTGTTGCTGCTGCTGTTGAAGCGGCAGAGGCAAATCTGGAGAGCGCCCAGATTGCGCTTGAGGAGGCACGATCTGCTTACAACGACGCAATTGCCCAGGCAGATAAGCGTATAGTCACCGCTCCATGCGACGGCACGGTTATTGTGATGAACGCAGTGAACGGCGCTTCTGTTGGCTCGTCCGCGCCAGGTGCTGGCAACGCTGGTCCTCTGATTACTATCGCGGATCTTTCCCAGATGAAGGTAAACGTCCAGATAAACGAGGTAGACATTTCTCGCATCGCCGTTGACCAGAAGGCACAGGTCAGCTTTACAGCTCTGAGAGATCTGTATTGCGACGCCGTAGTGACTCACGTTTCTGCCGTCTCGTCCAACGGTGCCGACGCGGGCGCAAGTTACGATAACCCTGGTAGATCCATTGTTTCTTACACCGTTGACCTGCTTATAAGCAGTCCCGACGCTTCCATCAAGCCGGGAATGACCGCCAACGTGGACATCATGATTCAACACATGGACAACGTGCTGACCGTGCCTCTTGTTGCCGTTATGGACGACGGCGACGGAGCTTACGTCAACGTGGTTACTTCTCGTGACGAGAAGGGATATCCGCAGGTAAAGCGTGTACCAGTGATCGTAAAGGCACAAAGTTCTACGACGGCCGTCATTGAGGGTGCTGGTATTGAGGACGGCACTGAGGTGATGATTGGCGGTGGAGCTGGCGGTCCATCTCAGGGCGCAGCGATGGACGCTCCCGCAGGCGCAACGTCTGGCTCGGGGACCAGCGCGACGTCCGGTGCAACGTCCGACACAACGGGCTCCAAAGACTCCAAGTAGGCGACGCGCATGTCCAAGGTAATTGAGGTACATAAGCTGCATCGCATTTACGAGACAGCTGCGGGTTTGACGCACGCTTTACGTGGCGTTTCGCTGACTGTGGAGAAGGGCGAGTTTCTCTGCATTATGGGTCCGTCTGGCTCAGGCAAATCAACCCTGATGAACATTTTGGGCTGCTTGGATACGCCTACTTCCGGCTCGTACAAACTAGAGGGCCTTGAGGTTGCAGATCTTTCCGACGACGACCTAGCAGAGATTCGCGCTACGCGTCTGGGCTTTGTCTTCCAGTCGTTTAACCTGTTACCGCGCACTACAGTGCTGCGAAACGTTATGCTGCCGCTCATCTACTCAGATATTCCCGCAAAAGAGCGAGAGTTGCGAGCTTGGAAGGCGCTGCGCTCTGTTGGCCTGCCCGAGGAGTACTACGAGCACAAATCAAACGAGCTTTCCGGTGGTCAGGTTCAGCGTGTTGCTATTGCTCGTGCGCTGGTAAACGACCCGGCGGTTATTTTTGCCGACGAGCCAACCGGCAACCTGGATTCCGCAACAAGTGAGATGGTCCTCAATACGTTTAAGTCCATGCAAGAGCGTGGCAAGACAATCGTGCTGATTACGCACGATCCCGAGACCGCGTTTTGGGCTGATCGCGTGGTGCATATTCGTGATGGTCGCCTGCTCACAGACGAGCAGGAAAAGGAGTTTGTGAAGCAACACGCTGCACAGTCCACGACGGGCGCGCATGCTGCACCGGGCGCACATGCCGCGACAGGCGTACACGCTGCGAGATCCGCGCAGCCCGCACCTGGCGCGCAAGCTGCGACGGGCGCACGATCCGCGACGGGAGGTGGCGTGCTATGAGGCTGATGGATCTGTTGCGAGAAACCCTGTCTGCGCTCAACGCCAACCGCGGCCGCAGCTTGTTGACAGTGCTGGGCATTGTTATTGGCATCAGCGCGGTTATTGCTATGACGGCGCTTATCGACGGCATCAAGTATTCGCTGGTCAGCTCGCTGGGCCTCAATCAGTCGCGCATGGTCATGATTTACGCGTGGCCGGATCGCGAGGTCACGCACCAGGACCTGGAGATGCTGCAGCTCAGCGTACCTGGTTACGAGCTTGTCACCGGCATCGACTCCACCATGGCTCGCGTCAACTCGGCCGAGAAGCAGTTTGACGCGCGAATCATCGGCTGCACACCAGACTACTTTACCGTTATGGGCCTCAAGGCATCCGCGGGCTCACTCTTCACAAAGTCCGATGTAGATGACACATCTAGAAACGTTCTTCTCGACAAGTTGTCTGCCGAGAAGCTCTTTGGCAGTGCAGATGCTTCCATTGGACAGGTTGTTCGCATCAACAACGACAGCTACACCATCGTTGGCGTGGTTGACAGTGGTCCAAATGGCGGCGGGCAAGGCGATACGCTGCTGGCCTACATGCCGTACTCCACGTATTCCGCGCGTCTGACGGGCACTAAAACCATCAGCCAGGTCTTTGGTTACGCTCGCGAAAACGTGGACATGAAGGCGCTTGCGGATGAAACAAAGTCCTGGTTGCTGGACTGGTTTAACATTCCTTCCGCACAGGCCGAAGATCGTGTGACGGTTATGACGCTTTCGTCCATCATTGAACAGATGAACGCCACGCTTATGTCGTTCCAGGTGCTGGTCACCGCCACGGCGAGTATTTCGCTTCTGGTTGGCGGCATTGGCATCATGAACATGATGCTCACCAACGTGACGGAGCGCATTAGGGAGATTGGCCTGCGTAAGGCCCTGGGTGCTCGTGCGTCCGACATCACCAAGCAGTTCCTGTGCGAGTCCATTTTGATTTGCATTATGGGCGGCGTGATTGGCATTGCCCTGGGTTACGCCGGAGCATGGGGCCTGGCCGGCTCGTTTGGCAGCATGATTACGCTTGATACGGGCATCACGCCTATCATCACGCCGAACATCGTGATGATTACCTCGGGAATCTGCATTGGCATCGGACTCATCTTTGGTTACTGGCCCGCTCGCCGCGCCTCAAAGCTCAATCCTGTAGAATCGCTCCGCTACCAGTAAACGGGGTGTGTGCAGCGGGTGGTTGCTGCTGGTAAACGGCTTGCGTTCACAGACCACTTGCTGAGAGTAAATGACGTGCTACAAGTAGGGTTTCTCGCCAGGCGAGAAACCCTTTGGGGTGCGGTGGTTTGTGTAGCTACAGCAGATCATCTGGCGGGAGCAGCTCGATGTCCCATGTGGTGCTGACATAGCAGTTGACGTCAATATCTGATGGATCAAATGCAGGTGCTTGATTTTTACTTTCGAAATCGTCATACGCGCTACATGCGCAGGCTGTATACGTTAGATCTCTTCTTTTGAAGTCATAATCTGCATACTTAAGTCCAACTACCTTTGCTCCTGCAGCCTTAGCAAGAAGATTTGCTTTTTGATGGCAGGCAATAATAGCATCTACAGATAGGTTATCTTTAATGGCGTCATCATGCTCTATTGAGAATTCAATCGAAAAAGTCACTTCATTGCCACATGAACTGAGTGCTCTCCAGATTTTGTCGACAAGATCTTTTTCAAGATGTTCTTTGATGGACAGTTTGGCGCGAAAAATAAATCCTTTAATTTTTTTCTCGGCGACGTAATAGTCTCCCTCGCCATCTTTTTTATATCGATTTACCTGGTGACTAGAAACTGAATATTTGTTGTTCTTTAGAATTGAAGCAGGCAACCCGTTTTTCTCTAGCGCATCCTTGATTGTTTGAAGTAGCACGTTATATTTTGCTGTGCAGTCCTCTCGGGTCTTAGAAGTTCCTTGAATTGTGATATCAATGTCAATGGTATCAGGTGGAACTTGCGTGCTCGTGTTTGTAGAAACGTCAATTGTTCGCTCCATGGTGCGTTCCTTTCAGAGATGTTAGAGAAAAAATCATCCGTTTTAACAGGTAATTTATTTCTCATCGTTGAATAATCATAGGCTCAAAAAGGATTTTGAGTGTCCAGTGTAATGGACACTTATATAGCGAGTGGCAATAAGAAGTTTTAGATAAAAACTGCATGTTAGGGCGTGGGTATAGGTGTAAACTTTATGACATAGTTAACTTTGGCTAACAAAGATCCAACTGAAAGGAGTTCATCAAATGCCTACTCAGAACGAGAAGAAGGATCACCTTCCGGTGCTTGGCGTCGGCCCCGCTTATGTGATTGTCATTACGGTGCTGACGGTCGCGTGCATTGCCCTATCTAAGCTGGGATTTCTTCCGTACCTTCGCATTCGAGCCACGGTCGGCGTGA
>JABZHU010000090.1:0-5461 GCA_015258705.1 Atopobium sp.
CTGCTCGTGTGGAAAACGAGCGTCGCATGCTGCAAGAGATTGACGGCCTATTCCGTACATCTCCTATCGGTCATAAAAAGCCAACTCCTTTGGAGGAGGCAGATACTGTTCTCAACATTTTTGATACCACCCTTTTTGAGATGGTTCCTTCGGTATATCGCCGCTTTGATAACTGGGTGCTGGGAGAAAACGCTGGTTGTGTGTCGCCTGTCTGCCCACCATTTTTCCGTCCAGGTAGCTGGATTGGCTCCGACCGTGACGGTAACCCTAATGTTACCGCTCTGGTTTCTCGCCAAGTTGCCGAGAAGTACCGTGTACACGTATTGCAGGCACTGGCTCGGGCTACCAAGGAAGTCAGTCGAGGCCTGACGCTTGATGGTATTTCTACTCCAGCTTCGCCTGCGCTTGTCAATCTTTGGGCACAGCAGGTAGAAATGAGCCAGGCCCTGACCTCTAGGGCTATTGATAAGGCTGGGTCTGAGTTGCACCGTGCGGCAATGCGCGTCATTTCTGGCCGACTCAGCGCCACCATTGAGCGCAATGCTGACCTGATGTATCAAAACGCTGAAGAGTTTATTGCTGATCTGCGCGTTATTCAGGATTCACTGGCTCAAGCAGGGGCTTTCCGTATTGCCTACGGTCCTGTTCAGAAGCTTATCTGGCAGGCTCAAACTTTTGGCTTCCACTTGGTGGAGATGGAGTTCCGTCAGCACTCTTTGGTGCACAAGCGTGCGCTTGCAGATATTGAGACACACCCATCAACTGCCGAGAAACCCGCCAAGCTTGATGCTATGACTCAAGAAGTGCTGGATACCTTCCGCTCCATTGGTTCAATTCAAAAGAAGAACGGTATCAACGCTGCTCGTCGCTATATTATTTCGTTTACGCAGTCTGCTCAGGATGTTGAGAATGTCTATAAGCTTGCACGTCTTGCGTTTGCAAATGAAGAGGACGTTCCTGTACTAGACGTTATTCCGCTCTTTGAGCAAATTGAAGACCTTGAGAACGCTGTTGCTACACTTGACCAGGTAATTCAGCTTCCTGAGGTACAGGCACGTCTTGCTCAGACAGGCCGCAAGCTTGAGGTCATGCTGGGCTATTCTGATTCCTCGAAGGATGAGGGACCAACTACGGCAACACTGGTACTTCATAAGACTCAGGCTGCTTTGGCAGAGTGGGCAGAGAAGAACTCCATTGACCTCATCTTGATGCACGGACGTGGCGGTGCAGTTGGTCGTGGCGGTGGTCCTGCAAACCGTGCTGTTCTTTCTCAGCCCAAAGGCTCAGTCAACGGTCGCTTTAAACTTACTGAGCAGGGAGAAGTTATTTTTGCTCGCTATGGTGACCCAACGCTTGCCCGTCGTCACGTAGAGTCCGTTGCTGGAGCAACACTGCTTCAGATGGCACCTTCTATTGAGCAGAAGAATACCCAGACAGACGTGAAGTTTGCTTCGCTCGCTTCTGAGCTTGATAAAGCGTCCAAGCAGCGTTTTTTGGAGCTCATTCACTCCGATGGCTTTGCTGAGTGGTTCTCGGTTGTTACCCCTCTGACAGAGATTGGTCTTCTCCCCATTGGTTCAAGACCTGCAAAACGTGGCCTGGGCGCCAAGTCTCTTGATGACTTGCGTGCAATTCCATGGATTTTCTCCTGGTCACAGGCTCGTATCAACCTGGCTGCTTGGTACGGACTGGGCAGTGCCTGCGAGGCAGTAGGGGATATCGAACGCCTCCGTGAGGCATATAGAGAGTGGCCGCTGTTCACTACGTTTATCGACAACATTGAGATGTCAATCTCCAAAATTGATGCTCGTATTGCAAGACTTTATCTGGCTCTGGGTGATCGCCCTGAACTTTCGGAGATGGTTCTCTCCGAGATGTCGTTGACGCGCAAGTGGGTCCTTGCTATCACCGGTAACAAGTGGCCGTTGGAGAACCGTCGCGTGCTTGGTCCTGTTATCCGCCTGCGTCTGCCATTTGTTAATATTCTCTCGGTTACGCAGGTGCATGCCCTGTCTGAGCTTCGTATAAGGGATGACATGCTTACTCCAGAGGAACGTGCAAACATTACGTATTTGATTTTGTGCACCGTGTCTGGTGTTGCCGCAGGTCTGCAGAATACGGGCTGATGTTACACCGCTTGCCGTAAGCTTGAGCAAACAATCGTTTATGTTTACGTAAAACTAGGATTACCTGAAATAAAGTTGCAATATTTACAAGGCGAGAAACCACTGGTAGACAGAGTTTCTCGCCTTATTTTTACTTTAATTATTAAATGAAAGGTGAATTACCTTAACTTTTAGTTGATACTAATGAAGTAAAAGTTCGAAAGAGCAAACTTAGTTTGCCTACGTTATTTTGGGGGATGCATGGATACAGAAAAGACCTCACAGGGTCCTGCGAATTCTGGTCCAGTTCTTCCTCTTGCCATGCTTGGTGAGGGAGAGACTGCGCTGATCGTAACGGTTAAGGGTGCTTCTGATCTTCGCCAGCACCTCTCAACACTTGGTTTTGTTGAGGGCGCCGAGGTAAAGGTTATTTCACGAGTCAACGGCGACGTTATTGTTAGCGTTAAGGGTGCACGACTTGGACTGAACCGTCAGATGTCGTCGCACATCATGGTTTCTCCGCTCTAAACACTTTGTTGTATTGCGCTGCTGGTAAAACCCGCGGCTTTTAATACGTGTTTCGATGAAAGGAAGGTTATGGCAACTCTGAAAGAAGTTAAGGTGGGGGAGAGTTGCACGGTTGCTGCGCTAAAGGGTGTAGGCGCCGTGAAACGTCGCATCATGGACATGGGCCTTACTAAGGGCACTGAGGTTTACGTCAAAAAAGTAGCACCACTGGGAGACCCAATTGAGCTCACAGTTCGTGGCTACGAGCTTTCTATCCGCAAGGATGAAGCTGCAAGCATTGAAGTAGTAGACGTTCACAAGGTAGAGGAAGCCTAATGGCACAAAAGACTATTATTGGTCTTGCAGGTAACCCAAACTGCGGTAAGACCACCCTATTCAATGAGCTTACGGGCTCAAACGGCTACGTCGGCAACTGGCCAGGCGTTACCGTTGAGAAGAAGCAGGCAAATTGGCGTACCGATAAGGACGTCACCTTTGTCGACCTTCCTGGTATTTACTCTCTGTCTCCTTATTCACCTGAGGAGCAGGTATCTCGTGACTACCTCATTAATGAGCGCCCAGACGCCATTATTGACCTTCTCGATGTTACCAACCTGGAGCGTAACCTCTATCTGACTACTCAGATTCTTGAGGCTGGCCGTCCAGTTATCCTTGGTCTTAACATGGTTGACCTGCTCAAGGAGTCCGGTGACGTCATTGATACCAAGGAGCTTTCCAAGCAGCTTGGTGTTGAGGTTATTGAGGTTTCCGCACTTCGCAACAAGAACATTGACACTCTGGTAAAGACTGCAATTAAGGCCGGTCAGGAGGGAACTCCTGCTGAGGGTGTTAAGTGCTTTACCCCAGAGGTTGAAGAGGCTCTTGGCAAGATTGCTACTGCAATCGAGGGCCTTGCTCCTGCAACTCTTTCTCGTTGGTACTCCATTAAGGTCTTTGAGCGCGATGCAAATGCAATTGCTCCTCTTAACCTTTCTGCCGAGAAGACCGCTGAGCTTGAGAAGATCATTGCTGCAGTTGAGCAGTCTCGCGATGACGATGCCGAGTCCATCATCACTTCTGACCGTTATGAGTGGATTGCTGGCGTCATGGCAGCTTGTGTCAAGAAGGCTCCAAAGAAGCTGACCACTTCCGAGAAGATTGACCGCGTTGTTACTAACCGTATCCTCGGTCTTCCAATCTTCGTTATCATCATGGCTCTTGTGTACTTCATCTCCATCTCTACTGTTGGTACGGGAGCAACTGACTGGGTCAACGATAACCTGTTTGACAAGGGTTTCCACTTCATGGGTATCGGCGATGCCGAGTACAATGAGGCAAAGGATGAGTTTGACTCTCATCACTATGGTGACCAGATCGACGCTTATCTCAACGCAGCTGACGAGGCTGGTATTGATACCACTGAGGTTCGTGCTGCAATCGAAGCTAAACAGTGGGATTCTGACGCTATCACCAACTTTGAGGCAGAGACTGCCAAGAAGAACGTTGTTGCTCTGAGCGCACCAGTTCATGACGAGGATGGCAACTTCGTTGATACTGACGGCAATCCTCTTAAGCTTGATGCTGACGGCAAACCAATTCTTGCTGAGGGTCAGGAACTCCAGACTCTTGGTGGCGTAACTGCCGCTGGCTTTAAGACTGCTGTTGAAGGCGCTGCTACTGAGCCAGATGCTTCCCAGTACGGCATGTATGTCCCAGGTATTCCTGATCTTGCTCGCGGTGCTCTTGCAGGTGCTGGCGCAAGCCCCGTTGTCACTAGCCTTGTAGTTGACGGTATTATCGGCGGCGTTGGCTCTGTCCTTGGCTTTATCCCACAGATGCTTGTTCTGTTTATCATGCTGTGCTTCCTGGAGGACTGCGGTTACATGAGCCGTGTTGCCTTTGTTATGGACCGCGTGTTCCGTCGCTTTGGCCTGTCCGGTAAGTCCTTCATTCCACTTCTGATTTCTTCTGGCTGTGGTGTTCCTGGCGTTCTTTCTACTCGTACCATTGAGAACGAGAAGGACCGCCGTATGACTGCAATGCTCACCACCATGATTCCTTGCTCTGCAAAGCAGCCTATTATTGCCTTGATTATGGGTGTTCTTATTGGTGGCTCTTCTGCTTGGTGGGTTGCTCCTGCTTTCTACTTCCTTGGCGTTGCAATGATTGTTATTTCTGCAGTCATGCTGAAGAAGACTAAGGCATTTGAGGGCGAGCCTGCACCATTTGTTATGGAGCTTCCTGATTACCACATGCCTTCTATCAAGTCTTGGGCAATGCATGTTTGGGAGCGTATCTCTGCATACATCCTTAAGGCCGGTACCATCATCTTCGCAGCGGCTATTGGTATCTGGGTTCTTTCCAACTTTGGTTGGGCAACCTGGGATGGCGCAAACGGCGTCTTTGGTTACCTTCCAGGCATTGAGGGCGCTCCTGAGAATGTCATGGACTTCTCCCTGCTTGCAGCTGTTGGTGGCTTCATTGGCGTTATCTTTGCTCCTCTTGGATTTTGCAAACTGGCAGGCAACTGCAGCTTCCATCTCTGCTCTGATCGCAAAAGAGAACCTTGTTTCTACCTTTGGTGTTCTCTACGGTCTTGGTGATGCAAGCGAGAAGTCCGTTACTATGTGGTCTGGCTTCGCTGGTATGTTCACCGATGCTGGTGGCATTCTTCACGTTGGTGCAATGTGCGCATTTGTTGCATTCAATATGCTTGACGCACCTTGCTTCGCTGCAGTAGGTTCCATCCGTCGTCAGATGAATGACTCTAAGTGGTTCTGGTTTGCCATTGGGTATCAGTGCATCTTTGCATGGGTTATTGGTCTTATTATCAATCAGCTTTGGGAGTT
>JABZHU010000091.1:0-5442 GCA_015258705.1 Atopobium sp.
CTAAACACTTCCCTCACGAAAAAAGACCGGCCTTTTTCAAGACCGGTCTTGTTCAAGTGAAAAGCTCATTCTCCAAGCACGTTTTAAAGATCTTGTAGTGCAAAGGTCTCGGGCTCACTCTTTCTTGCCGCAGCAAGTGCCTGAATAAGAGCGGTAGCTGCAGACATTGCGGTGACGCAGGTAATGCCCTGGCTGACAGCTTCTGCGCGCATCTTGGTGCCATCGCTGTGAGCCTCATGACCATGAGGTGTATTGATGATGAAGCTGACGGTCTTATCGCGCATCAGGTCAACAACATTTGGATGGCCATCGGAAATGCGGTTGACGGTGGTGCAGTCAATTCCAGCCGCACGCAGTGTCTTTGCGGTACCGCCCGTGGTGTAGATGCCGTAGCCAAGGTTCTCCAGAGCCATAGCAACAGGAGCAATGGCGCGCTTATCGCGGTCGCACACACTGATAAAGACGGAGCCCTGCTCAGGTAGCTTGTTCTCAACTGCCTCACGAGTCTTTGCGTACGCTGCTGGGAAGGTTCGGGCAATACCCATGACCTCACCGGTAGACTTCATCTCTGGGCCAAGGATTGAGTCAGCACCAGGGAATCTAGACCAAGGCATGACCGCCTCTTTGACCGCGTAGTAATCGACGGTGCGATTCTCGTCTGGAAGCAGGCCCTGTGCTCTGAGCTCACTGATCTTCTCGCCAGCCATGATGCGAGATGCGTACTTGGCCAGAGAGACGCCAGTTGCCTTAGACGAGAATGGCACGGTTCTAGAAGCGCGAGGGTTGAGTTCGATGACAAAGACGTGCTCGTCGCGGACGGCGTACTGGATGTTCAAGAGGCCGCGAATGCCACAGGCAAGTGCCAGCTTTTTGGTGATGGTCCTAATCTGGTCAACAATCTTTTCAGAGAGCGAGAAGGGCGGCCAGCAGCAAGCGGAGTCACCAGAGTGAATACCGCACTCCTCAATGTGCTCCAGGACGGAGCCTACGTAGCACTCCTCGGTGTCGCAGAGAGCGTCAACGTCCAGCTCAATAGCGTCCTCGAGGAAAGCGTCCAAGTAGACAGGACGGTCTGGCGTGACGTGTGTAGCGGATTCCATGTAGGTGACCAGGTCGGAGTCGTCGTAGACAATGGCCATACCGCGACCACCAAGAACGTAGCTTGGGCGGACAATCAGTGGGTAGCCAATGCGACGTGCAGCGTCGCGAGCCTCGTCCATAGTAGAAGCAACTGCCGATGGTGGGCAGGCAATGTTCAGGCGGTCTAGAAGTGCTGCGAAGCGGTCGCGGTCTTCTGCCAGGTCAATTGCCTCTGGCTGAGTGCCCATGATAGGAACGCCGGCGTCCTTGAGGGCGCGTGCCAGCTTGATTGGCGTCTGGCCGCCAAGGGTAACAATGACGCCTTCTGGCTTCTCAACCTCAATAACATCCATGACGTCTTCAAAGGTCAGAGGCTGGAAATAGAGTCGATCAGAGGTGTCGTAGTCTGTAGAGACCGTCTCTGGGTTGCAGTTGACCATGACTGTCTCATAACCCTGCTCACGAAGAGCATAGGCAGCATGTACGCAGCAGTAGTCAAACTCAATGCCCTGACCAATACGGTTAGGACCAGCGGAAAGAATCATGACGCGTGGCTTTTCTGCCTTCACGTACTCCGTGGCATTGCCCTTCTCGTATGTGACGTAGTGGTACTGCGTGGTTGCACCAAACTCACCCGCGCAGGTATCAACTGTTTTGACCTGCGGGCGAACACCCAGCACTTCCCTCACAGCGCGGACAACGTCTGTCTTGGTACCAGTAAGGTGTGCAAGCTGCTCATCCGAGAAGCCCAGCTGTTTGGCAGCAAGCATGTTATCGGTGGTAAGGCCGGAAAGACCAAGCTCCTTGATGCGTTTCTCGGCGTTGATGATGCCTGCCATACGGTGCAGGTACCATGGATCAATGCCGGTCATATCGTGGATGCGCTCAACGCTCCAATTTCTGCGCAGTGCCTCAGCAACGTAGAAAATACGCTCTGGTGTTGGCTTACTGACCAGCTCATCAAAGTTCTTCTCGTCAAAGACATCGTGGCCGTCAGCGCCCAGACCAGCACGATCTTGCTCCAGGGAACGAAGCGCCTTCTGCAGAGCCTCCTCAAAGGTCCTGCCCATGGCCATGGCCTCGCCGACCGACTTCATACGGGTGGTCAGAACGCGGCTGGTGCCCTTGAACTTAACGAAGGCAAAGCGAGGAACCTTGACCACACAGTAGTCGATAGAAGGCTCAAAGGCAGCAGGAGTTGCCTTGGTGATGTCGTTGGTAATCTCATCCAACGTGTAGCCAACAGAGAGCAGCGCAGCCATCTTTGCAATTGGGAAGCCGGTTGCCTTGGACGCCAGCGCAGAGGAGCGGCTGACACGAGGGTTCATCTCAATGACAATGACGCGGCCGTTAGTTGGGTTGACCGCAAACTGAACGTTAGAGCCACCGCAGGCAACGCCTACACGCTCGAGAATAGCAATGGAGTAGTCGCGGAGGTTCTGGAGCTCTTCATCAGTGAGCGTCTGAGCTGGCGCAACGGTGATGGAGTCTCCTGTGTGGACGCCCATTGGATCGAGGTTCTCGATGGAGCAGACAACAATACCGTTACCTGCGGTATCGCGCATGACCTCCATCTCAATCTCTTTCCAACCCTCAATGGACTCCTCTACCAGTACCTCGTGCTCTGGGGAAAGCAAGAGGCCCTGTTCAACAATCTCTACGAGCTCTTCTGGGCTATGAGCAATGCCGCCGCCCGCGCCACCAAGGGTGAAGCTTGGGCGAATGACCACAGGGTATCCCAGGTCAGCAACAATACGCTGAGCGTCTTCCATGGAGTGAGCAATATCTGCGCGAGCAACCTCCAGGCCAATGTCCTGGACAGCCTCGCTGAAGAGTTCACGGTCCTCACCGGTGCGGATGGACTCCAGGTTGCAGCCGATGACCTCAATGTTGTACTTGTCAAGAACGCCCGCCTCGCCAAGGCTGATAGTACAGTTCAGAGCAGTCTGACCGCCCATGTTTGGCAGGAGCGCATCAGGACGCTCGCGCTCAATGACGCGGGTCACCGACTCAACGGTGATTGGCTCAACGTAAGTTCTATCTGCAGTTTCTGGATCGGTCATGATGGTTGCTGGATTTGAATTGACCAGAACAACCTCAAAGCCCTCTTTACGAAGGGCGCGGCATGCTTGAGTGCCAGAATAGTCAAACTCGCAAGCCTGACCAATAACAATTGGACCAGAGCCAATGACTAGAATTTTCTTTATATCAGTACGCTTTGGCATTAGAAGCGCCTCCCCTCACGAACGTCGATGGCAAGATAGTCAGACTGTCCCTCCATCAAACGAGCAAATGCCTTGAACAAGTAGGATGAATCGTGAGGTCCTGGGCTTGCCTCAGGGTGATACTGGACGGAAAACGCTGGAATATCCAGGAACTGAATGCCCTCTGGAGTTCCGTCGTTAAGGTTGACGTGTGTGAGCCTGACACGGCCAAACTCCTTTGTCTGGACAACAGGAGCAATACGCCTTGCGGACCACTCACAGAGGTTGTCAAAGTGCTCGGAGATTCCACCGGACTCCTCTGCAATGAGCTTGCCCAGGCTTGGGAAAACCAGGCCGTAGTTGTGGTTTTGAGCAGTAATCTCAACCTTGCCAGTTAGAAGATTCATGACTGGTTCGTTGCCACCGTGGTGTCCAAATTTGAGCTTCTCGATATCTGCACCTGCGACAATGGAGAGCATCTGGTTGCCCAGGCAGATACCAAAGACGGGAACCTTGCCCAAAACGCCGCGAGCAGCCTCCTGCGTAGCGTCAACCTGCTCTGGGTCACCAGGGCCGTTGGAGAAGAAGATGCCGTCTGGGTTGTAGGCCAAGGCGTCCTCAGCAGGTGTGTTCCACGGTACAACCGTGACCTCGCAGCCGTTTGCCGCAAGACCCTGGAGAATGCCGTTCTTCTCGCCACAGTCGTACGCGACAACGTTGAAGCGCTTCTTGGATGTAGCAGGAACCACGTGAGGCGCGTCAACGGAGACGTCGGGGACAAAATTGTGCTCGGAGATGCTGGGCGACGCCTGGACGCGCGCAAGCAGATGGGCGGGGTCCAGGTCCTCGGTGGAGATGGCCGCCTTCTGTGCACCATGGTCGCGCAGGTGCATGGTCAGCGCGCGGGTATCGATGCCCTCGATGGCAACGACGCCGTTTTCCTGCAGAAACTCCGGCAGGCTCTGCTTGGATGTCCAGTTGCTTGGCTCGTAGCACATGTCGTGGACGACAAAACCACGCAGGTGCAAGACGTCTCGCTGCATGACCGCAGGATCGATGCCGTAGTTGCCCACCTGCGGATAAGTCAGCGTGACAATCTGGCCGGCGTAACTTGGATCGGAGATAATCTCCTGGTAGCCGGTCATAGACGTGTTAAAAACAATCTCGCCGAAGGTCTCTCCACTAGCACCACAGCACCTCCCCTCGAAGGTTGTTCCGTCTTCGAGAACAAGCAGCGCGCGAGGCTGCGAGGTGGCACTTGCCAGTGGATTCATATACTCTCCGATCTGCGTAGGAGCATGCCGAGCCATAAAAAAAGAGCACTCCTTGTGGAGGCTCAACAGCGAACATGCGCACTCAACGCTATGGGGCCTTGCCGGTGTCTCGCACCGTCCTTAAAGGTTGGTAGTATTGTAGCGCATAACCAATAAAGGAGATGGCATGTTTCCAGATTTTCTAAAGAATCCCTCAGATGTAGCCGCGCCGCTGCTGCTGGGATGCACTCTGACGAGGACAATTACGCTTAATGGCGAGAAACACAAACTAGTTGCAAGAATTGTGGAGACCGAAGCCTACGACCAAGACGACCCTGCAAGTCATGCGTTTGGCGGCCTTAGCGAACGCAACGCCGCCATGTTTGGACCAGCAGGTCACCTGTATGTATACGTTTCGTACGGCATGCATCACTGCTGCAATGTAGTGTGCGGACCTGAGGGGTTTGGCAGCGGATGCTTGGTGCGTGCAGTTGAGCCTCTTGAAGGTGTAGAGGTGATGCGCGAGCTCCGTGAGGCTGGACGTGCGTACAAGCACCCGCTCAAGCTGCGCGACCTCACCAACGGGCCAGGTAAGGTGTGCGCTGCACTTGATATTGACAAGGGGCTTTATGGACATGACCTGACAGTTGAGCCGCTTGTGCTGGAATTTGCTCCCCTGCTACCAGGAGAAACAATTGGGCGTTCACCTCGCGTAGGCATCAGCAAAAACATTGATGCTCCAAAGCGCTTTTTCATCGAAGGAAACGAGTTTGTTTCAAGAGCTTAGATCATTTCAAGAATGCAAGACGGGACCAAAATACTATCAATGAGCAGCACAAAAAAGGACCTTGGGAGACCAAGGTCCTTTTTAGTAGTTACGTTGAAGCCAAGCCGGCAGTGAAGAT
>JABZHU010000225.1:0-1226 GCA_015258705.1 Atopobium sp.
ATTAAACGGCAAGATCTCTTCAGTGAGAGGTATGGCAGCGTATGCAATGCTTGCGAAGAAACTGGGAATGAAACTAATCTCCTCTTCAGATTGCAATTTGTTTGGTTCTGACTGGAGTCACGTCATAGGAATTCAGTCATTGCTCAACTTGAGTTTAAGAGATCAATCATTCTGTAAGCCATTGGTTCAGCGTAAGCATTCTGTTGAAACAGCAATGCTCAGCGGGAATTTAGACTTTGAGGAAGTGATTGACCAGGAATTAGTCAAGCGAGCTATCGTAATCGCAGCCACAGGAAACCTAGGGATGCTTATGATTGGCCCGCCAGGTGCAGGTAAAACAATGCTTGCTAAAAGAATTCCAACTATCCTCCCAGAGCTCTCTAAAGAAGAGCGTGATGAGGTATTGCTCATACATTCTGTAGCGGGGTGTGAAACAGATTCTATTCAAGCAGGTGTACGTCCCTTTAGGTCTCCTCATCATTCAGCTTCTGTAGCAGGCATGATTGGAGGTGGCAGGCCTGTCATCCCAGGAGAAATTTCTCTTGCCCATAAAGGTGTGCTCTTTTTAGATGAGCTGCCCGAGTTTGCTTCTAATACGCTGCAGGTTTTACGTCAGCCAATCGAAGATGGATATGTACGTCTTGCGCGAGTGGATGGCATCTATAAGTTTCCTTCTCAGTTCCAGCTCATCGCTGCAGCTAACCCCTGTCCCTGTGGATACTTTGGAGATAAAACTCACACTTGCAAGTGTTCTCCAGGAAAGATATCTACATATCAGTCAAAAATTGGAGGTCCGTTGATGGATCGAATAGATATTGTGTGTGATGTAGCTCGTCCTTCTTCTGATCGAGTAATTCAAGGTGAGCTAGGACTCACTTCAGCAGGTATGCGCTCACTTGTTGTCTCAGGCAGAGACTTTGCTTCTTGGCGAGAAACCCGTGGAGTAGATGGCACTTCTCGCCAAAAGTACGTGGAGAGCTTTGATGAATCAGCATTGCAACTGCTGCATAGATTTGCTCGTGGACTTCATTTAGGAGGTAGAGCAATAACGCGTACCTGCAGAGTTGCAAGGACTATCGCAGATATTGCTCACCATGAAAAAGTGACAAAAGACGACGTATCTGAGGCAGTTGCCTATAGGTCTCGTTCTTTGGAGTAGCAATGGAGAAATGGGAGATTTCATCAGAAGATGAGGACTATCCAAAAGAATTGTTACTGCTCAACCA
>JABZHU010000092.1:0-5412 GCA_015258705.1 Atopobium sp.
CGTTATGGGCGTTGTGTGTAGCGCCGCTCCTACAAAACAGGTCAGATGTCCACATAACAGCAGTTAAACACGATGTGTGGAGAGATTTTGATAGAATAAAAATGTCTTTTTAATTCACTTTTTATGGGTAAACTGGTATCTAAAATTTAGAACCAGTTTGGGGGATGTGGAATGCACGAGCGCTCATACAATCCACATATGATTTCGGTTCTCATGGCTGCTGATAATGACGCTGATGCTATTAGAACGGTTATTAGGCAACTTCAAGAGCAGACATACCCTCATTGGGAGCTCATCATCGTTGACAATAGCTCCGATCCCCAGATTGCTCGCATGTTAGATAACCTTGCCAATCAAGAGCCTCGTTTAGATGTTTTGTGCCAATCAGGCATTAGCCATTTTGTTGCGCTTGAGATTGCTCAGGGTCGTGCTCGCGGAGCCTATACGCTTACCACTGAACCTTCTTATAGGTTTAACTCCCACCTTTTGCAGGAGCTTTATTCTGCAGCTACCGCTTTGGGTCCTGTTGGTTCACCTAAAGCGGCTGATATTGTTATTGCGCATATGAAAACTGCCAATTCACCTATGGAATGCAAAAAGGTTTTTGGTTCAAAAGCTTCTGCATTGTTGCAGGTATTTGAGGAGTCGCAGCTTCCTTATTTGACGTCCATGAGCGGAAAGCTGTGCTCAACGCGCATTTTGACCGAGATTAAGCATGAGCCAGAGACTGATGGCGAGTGCAATTTTGTTGGCTACTGTTTTGAGATTGCAAAACATGTCACGTACGCCCCAGAAGCAATTTTTGTTGATGTACCAGCGGAATCTTCTGAGGAAGAAATAACTATTGCTGCTTCTATGGATGAACTTACTCAGGAGCGTCAGGCGCTCATGGCTCTTGCCAAGCATCTTGGCTTTGCAAACTCTAAAAAAGTTCAAAAGTTGATTAGCCGCTACCTGATTAGCAAACTTCTTAAGAATATGTATCCTGTATTCAACGAAGAATCCCAGCTCAGCCATGAGGAAAAAGAAAACTTTATTGTCAAGATTCTTTCTAATCCTGTAGCGCACCTTATTGTCACTGAAGCAACTTCTCCGCGACTGGTAGCTCATGCCTTGCTTGGTGCTATTTTGTCTACTACAACACGAGCTCGCTATGCCTATGTACGCCGAGCCGTATGGTATGCACGTTTTATGCGCATTCCACTTGTATAAGCTGCAGCGACACATAAGCAGCATCAAAAATTGAGCGTGCGATTCTAGAGTAGCCTGGCGATTTGTGTTTAGAGCCAATCTTTATAGCTATCCTTAAGAGCCAGTCTTTAGAACCAAATCTTAACGCCTGTCCATGAGCGATTTAAACGTCTGTGCTATGCCGTCATTTTTGACACGGAAGAATCCTTCTTTGGCTAGATATGCATAGCGAGCAAACTTGTCATCTTTTGGTAGAGCAATACCTCTCACCTGCGCAAAGAAAGCCTTTCCAGAGCCTGAGATTGATGGGTTTTCAAACACGCGCTTTGCGTCCATGCGCTCAAAGCTCTTGGCGAGAAGATCGTGCACTTCTGAGTCAGTCTCACCTGCAGCATCATGTTCTTCTCGCCAGGTAAGCGCGTCTTTTGTAAGCAGCGCGTAGTTGATGCCGCGCAGTGTGAGCGCGTTGAGCACCACGTCTGAGGTAATGTTGCGTGCGTCCACAACATCCATCATGTCGTTCCAGCGCTCAAGCGGAATTTTAGGCTGACGCTGCGCAAAGGTAGCGGCTTCTGCATAGCCATTCTCGCGATAGTTGTAGAGCTCGGAGTCTGTGTACACTATGCGAGCCCCACAGCAATGCGAGGCAATGAGGAAGGGGTTGTCCACCCAGCCTGCACCGGGGATTTCTTTGAAGTTTATGCTGTTCTGGGTTAAGAATTCCTTGCGATAGAGCGCCGTCCAAATAGCAGGATGGTGCAGCAGAAGCTGTGCCATCTGATCAATTGAACAAGGCAGCTGCTTGGGTTTGACGCGGCCCTTATATGCGCAGGGAACTCTGTACTCGGCAGCGCCGACAGCAGCTCTAAACTGCGACTTTGCTCCCGCACGGCCATTTTTCTGGTTACCAAATACGCGCCAATAGGCAGAGCGAGCAATATCTACCTGGCTTTCTCCACCGTTTGCCTGGATAAGATCAACAAGCTCTTGAACCATGGTGGGCTCAAGGTAATCGTCAGGCTCAACAATACCCACCCATGAGCCGTGAGCTGCGGCAATGCCACGATTACACGTTGCTCCGTAACCTTCATTTTCTTTGTCGATGATGACAATGCGACCATCGCGGGCAGCGTATGCTTCCAAAAGAGTTAAAGACGAGTCAGTTGAGCCATCGTTTAGGCAGATAATCTCCAGGTTTGTGTAGCTCTGTGATTGAATACTTGCCAGGCATTGCTCCAGATAGTCTGCAACGTTGTATATGGGCACAACAAGAGAAACCAAAGGTTGGTGGTTTTGAGTGTGACTCATCTAAACTCCTTTTGATTGCTGCTTTATACTATATAGGCATCAACTCACTCACGAAGTCACATTTTGAGGAAATATGAAGCGCACCGCCCTTGTCATAGTCACCTTTAAACGCCAGGAACTGCTTTCCAACCTGCTCAATTCCATTACGCAGCTCACGCAGGCTCCATGGCGCATCATTGTTGTGGACAACGAGAACTCCTCTGAGACAGCCTCTCTTGTGTCGGAGTTTTCGGAGAAGGTCAAAACCACGTGGGGAGAAACCACTGATGATCTTGACGCTCAAGGTGGCACTAATCGCGTGTGTTACGTCCCTATGGAGCAAAACACTGGAGGCTCCGGCGGTTTCTCTGAGGGTGTGCACGTAGGTTATGAGCTGGGTGCCGAGTGGTTCTGGGTTATGGACGATGACGTAGCTGTGCTGCCTGATGGTCTTGATAAGCTTGACGCATGGTCAGATAAGGCTGAGGTTATCCAAGGTCAGCGCTACGACTTTGATGGTGGTCCTTTCTTCTGGCAGTATCGCTTTAGCACCGCCCTGGGCATCTACAATCCGCTGGCAAAGGCTGGCTTTGACGGTGTGCCTTATCGCGAGTGCAATGTGATGTGCTTTGAGGGCGCCTGCTTTAAGCGCTCTGTAGTGCAGAAGATTGGTCTACCTGACGCGCGCTTCTTTATCTATTGGGATGACGCCTTATATGGCTATTTGGCCAGCAAGGTAACGCAGCCTATTTTGATTCCAGACTTTGTTCTTTCAAGATGTCGAGAAGTTCCTGGTCAGAGTATTGGTTCTGTGCGTCAGCTTAATTCAACCTCTGATATGACACGCTATTACATCACACGTAACCGCGGCTATATTGCCCGTTACTTCCAGGTTCACGGTGATTACAACCCTGTGCTCTTTGGTGTTGGTACCGCTCTGACCTTTGCAAAAGAGATTATTCGACTCATTTTGGTAGATAGAGCGCACTTCTCGTCCGGTCTTTCTCGCCTTATAAAGGGCTGGAAGGATGCACGCCTTATCTATAAAGACGCAACCTGGCGTCCACAGTCTCCATTAGACTAGCCATCAAAGCCGACATTTTGTGTCGGCTTTTTTAGTCCCCAAACGCCCAACAAAAGTGAGTACTGAGGGACGAATTGTGGCGCATTTGTGAAAGGCGACGAATGCCTACTTACAAAAAATCGAATTATTTTTTGACCATTAATAAATTTTGTAATTAGCGAAGTTTCTAGCTAATTTTCTACCTGCAGAGATATTGGTTGCCGCAACGTGTCAATACATAATTTTGTATTCGTGTGGAAATTTCACAATATATTGTTATAGTTCTCGAACCCAAACACTATAACTTGTGGCATAGTAGTTTCCATCACACAAGCGGGTTCCCAACTACTTCGCTTAGGCAAAAGCTTAGGAACCGCAGTGATAATCCAATTAAACACGCATGAAAGCGTTGCTTTCACCAACGTTTGTTCAAGGAGTTTGCACATGAAGATTATCAAGCGCAATGGCTCAGAGGTCACCTTCGAGGTTGAGAAGATTGTTAACGCAATCGCTAAGGCTAACGCAGAGGTCCCTGAGGATCAGCGCCTGACTGAGCGTGAGATTCAGTTTGCTTCCCTCAACGTTACCGATGAGTGTGAGAAGGCTGGACACACCGTCACCGTCGAGGAGGTCCAGGACCTTGTCGAGGATCAGCTCATGGCTCTTGACCGCTTTGAGGTTGCTCGTAAGTACATCATTTACCGTTACCTCCAGAACCAGAAGCGTCACAAGAACACCACCGATGACAAGATTCTGTCTCTGATTGAGTGCAACAACGAGGAAGTCAAGCAGGAGAACTCCAATAAGAACCCTACCGTTGTTTCTGTTCAGCGTGACTACATGGCTGGTGAGGTTTCTAAGGACCTCGTTCAGCGTGAGCTTCTTCCAGAGGATATTGTTGCTGCTCACAACGAGGGTCTCATCCACTTCCACGATTCCGATTACTTTGCACAGCACATGCACAACTGTGACCTCATCAACCTTGATGACATGCTGCAGAACGGCACTGTTATCTCCGGTACTCTGATTGAGCGTCCACACAGCTTCTCCACTGCATGCAACATTGCAACTCAGATCATTGCTCAGGTAGCATCCTGCCAGTACGGTGGTCAGTCCATCTCCTTGGCTCACCTTGCTCCTTTTGTTGATGTTTCTCGTAAGAAGATCCGCAAGACCGTTATGGAGGAGATGAACTCCGTCGGTGTTGAGCTCTCTGCTGAGCAGCTCAACGAGATGGTTGAGAAGCGCCTTCGTGATGAGGTTTCTCGTGGTGTTCAGACCATTCAGTACCAGGTTGTCACTTTGATGACCACCAACGGCCAGGCTCCTTTCATTACTGTCTTCATGTACCTCAATGAGGCAAAGAATGAGCAGGAGAAGCAGGATCTTGCACTCATCATTGAGGAGATGCTCCGTCAGCGTTACCAGGGCGTAAAGAACGAGGAGGGTGTCTGGATTACTCCTGCATTCCCTAAGCTCATCTACGTTCTCGAAGAGGACAACGTTTACGAGGATTCCAAGTACTACTACCTCACTCAGATGGCTGCAAAGTGCACCGCTCGCCGCCTTGTCCCTGACTACATCTCTGAGAAGAAGATGAAGGAGTACAAGCTTTCTAAGGGCGAGAAGGAAGGCGAGGGCGATACCTTCACTTGCATGGGCTGCCGTTCCTTCCTGACTCCAGACCGTTCTGGTAATGGCTTCAACAACGTTGCTCGCGCAAAGAACTATGAGCCAAACAAGCCTAAGTATTACGGCCGTTTCAACCAGGGTGTTGTAACCATCAACCTTCCTGACGTTGCTCTTTCTGCTGGTCGCGATATGGACAAGTTTTGGAAGATCTTTGATGAGCGTCTTGAGCTTTGCCACCG
>JABZHU010000093.1:0-5410 GCA_015258705.1 Atopobium sp.
CTACAAGGTGGTATTAGAAAAGAAACAAAATGTGCTTACTAAAGTGTGTTCTAATTAAAAAGTTACATCATCGACATTACCAGGGAGGCGAAGATGGCAGAAGCAATTCGTAAAGTAAATATCATTGGCCATTTGAACCCAGATACAGACAGCATTTGTGCTGCAATTTCTTATGCGTATCTCAAAAATCAGATTGATAACCCTATCTATGAAGCTCGTCGCGCTGGCTCACTCAACCGTGAGACTGCGTTCGTCCTAAATCACTTTGGCTTCGAAGAGCCACAGCTTATTACTACGGTTACTCCTCAGATCAAAGATGCAGAAATTCAAACTCAGCCAAAAGTTGATGCTGGAATGAGTCTTTATGCTGCTTGGCAGCTTATGCAGGACGTTAAGCTTGATACACTCTGCGTTACTGATGAGGAAGAAGAGCTTACCGGCCTGATTGCCGTTAAAGATATTGCAAATGCAAACATGAGTCTTTCCGAGCCAAACCTGCTCTCTAAGGCTAAGACAAGCTATGAAAATATCGTTTCTACGCTTGGCGGCACCATGGTTCTTGGTGATCCTCAGGGCGTTGTTAAGCAGGGCAATATTCGCGTTGGTACCAGCGCTTCCGCCCTTTCAGAGATTGTTGACGCTGGCGATATCATTGTTGTTGCTGGTAACCATGAGAACCAGACTATCGCAGTTGAGCACGGCGCTTCCTGCCTTATTGTCTCTTGCGATGCTCCAATTGCTCAGGACGTCATTGACCTGGCTAAAAAGCGTGATTGCGCTATTATCAGCACTCCTCGCGATACCTTTGAGGTAGCTCGCCTGCTCATCATGTCTATGCCTGTACGTGAGAAGATGCTCACTGATGACATCCTTAAGTTCAGCGTCAACACCGCAATTGATGATGCTCGCAAGGCAATGACCAACTCAAGGCACCGCTTCTTCCCTGTTATTAACGAGAACGGCACTTTTGCTGGTCTTATCAGCGGTCCTGGTCTTTTGAACCCTCGCAAGAAGCATGTCATTCTTGTTGACCACAACGAGCGCACTCAGGCAGTTGATGGTCTTGAGCAGGCCGAGATCATGGAGATTGTTGATCACCACCGCATCGGCTCCATTGAGACATCTAACCCAATTACCTTTAGAAACGTCCCTGTTGGCTGCACCTGCACCATCATTTATGGCCTCTACCACGAGTACGGCATCGAGATTCCAAAGAATATTGCTGGCCTTATGCTCTCTGCAATTCTTTCCGACACCCTTGCATTCCGCTCCCCTACCTGCACCGAGCGCGATATTGTTGCTGGTAAGAAGCTTGCAGAGATTTGCGGAGAAGACATTGACACTTACTCAGAGCAAATGTTTGACGCTGGCGCAGACCTCACTGGTCGTACTGCAGAAGAAGTCTTCCATGGTGACTACAAGGTATTCAGCCGTGGCGGCGTAAAGTTTGGCGTTGGCCAGGGCTCCTTCATGACCGAGTCCAGCCGCAAGGCTGCTGAGGAACTTGTTGGACCATTCTTGGAGACTGCTGCTAAGTCCGAAGAGCTTCCAATGGTCTTCTACATGTTCACCGACGTTAAGAGCCAGGTCACCGAGATGCTCTTCTACGGCGCAAATGCTGCCAATGTCATCGAGCGCGCCTTTAACGTAAAGGTTGATGGCAACATTGCTGTTCTTCCAGGTGTTGTCAGCCGTAAGAAGCAGGTTGTTCCATCTCTCATGGCAACGCTTCAGACGCTCGCCGAGGAAACCGCCAACTAACACGGGTTTCTCGCGCATCGCGCCTCATGCGAGCTTCCACTGCGCAACTTTCTCGCGCGTCGGATTTCTCGCCATTGATTGAAATGATAACGCCTACCTGCGCTTTCGCGGGTAGGCGTTTTTCTACAGGAGCTGTTCTATGACGGCGCCTATTCTGTCTCTGATCACCAGATTGGCGCGACCATCGTACGGCGTAGGTTGGTCGTTGATAATGGCCATTTTGTTGCCCTCATAGTAGTCGAGAAGACCGGCGGCAGGCTGCACTACCAGCGAACTTCCTGCAACCACAAGGACCTCCGCTTGTGAGATAGCATTCAGCGCGCCGTAAACCGTGTCCATATCAAGGCCCTCTCCGTAAAAGACGATATCAGGCCTAATAACTGCGCCGCATTGACAGAGCGGCACCACAGATGACTGCTCTTCAATCTGATCAAGCGTGTAGGTGTGGCCGCACTCGGGACAGTAAAAACGCGTCTCGTTGCCGTGGAGCTCAAACACACGCTTGCTACCAGCAGCTTGATGTAGTCCGTCGATGTTTTGCGTCACCACCGCGCGCAACTTTCCCGCAGCTTCCAAGTCTGCCAGCCATTTGTGAGCAATGTTTGGCTGAGCCTCCCCCAAATGATGAGAGTTTCTAAAATACGTGTAATACGCTGCGGGGTAATCTAAAAACACATCGAGCGAGAAAATCTCTTCAAGCGTAAAGTCTGGCGCCTTGCTGTAGGCAAAAGACTCTTCGTTATCGGGGTCAACCGTTACGCCATTTCCCAGGTCATAGGCTTCTTTTCCCATGTCATAGCCGTCTTGGCCCAGACCAATGGTCATGTTTTCTACTTTGATACCGCCCTGGCGATACAGACCGTTAGTACCCCTAAAATCTGGAATACCGCTTTCTGTTGACACGCCTGCGCCACCAAAGAAAACAATGTTATCTGACGACTGAATCCAGTCTTTAAGCTGTTCAATCTTGGTCATTAGGCACCTCTAACCTAAAAAAGGGACCCGGATAAACTGGGTCCCTCGTCTCAAGCGCCGGAGCTCTTGGCGCTGAAAACGCTAGTAGTCAAACTCGTCAGGAACATACTCAGTAAGGCATGCATCCAGACCGGCTTCAATTTCCTCATGGTTCATATGACGGCCAATGAAGCACAGCTTAGTTTGACGATCGCCCAGTTCATCATCCCATTCTGCGCGTAGCTCGGGTTTCTCGTCAAGAAGGGTTTCTCGCTCATCCTCTGGCAGCGATGCGTAGAACATGCCATTCTCGTAGAACTGGACCTGCTTGCCAGCCTGCTCAAATACGTAACTCATCTCGGGGTCTTGCGAAATCCAGATGCTACCCTTGACACGGATGATGTTCTTTGGCCAGCTAGCCACAAACTGGTTAAGTTTGTCCAGGTCAAATGGCTGACGGCGGCGATACACAAAGGTAGTAATCTCGTACTCCAAAACCTCTGGGTCTTCGTGCTCCTCAGGATGCTCCATTGCATCCATCCAGGCAGCGGAGGCGTAGGCTTTGTCAAAGTCAAAACGGCCCGTATTGATAAGCTCGCTCATTGGAATGTCACCGTTGACTGCCTCAACAATAACGGCGTCTTTCTGCAGGCCGCGAACAAGCGCCTTGAGCTCGTGGAGCTGCTCTGGAGTAACCAGATCGGTCTTGTTGAGCACCAGCGTAGAGCAGAACTCAATCTGCTGAATGAGCAGGTTCTCAATGTCGTCCTCTTCAATATCTGGGTCGAGAAGATCGGCGCCGTTGTGGAACTCCTCAAACATGCGAGCACAGTCAACAACTGCGACGATGTTATCAAGGTTGAGGTGAGAGTGATTAGTTGCATGCTGGCTCTGATTGCAGAATGCAGAAATGTTATAGGTAATGGGGATTGGCTCGCAGATGCCCGAAGCCTCAATAATGATGTAGTCAAACTCCTCGGTATCGGCCAAATCACCCAACTGAAGTGCCAAGTCATTAGAAAGGGTGCAGCAGAGGCAACCGTTAGTTAGAGGAATAACGTCGCCTTCTTTAGCGTAGCCGCCGTCTTTAATAAGACCAGCATCAACGTTAATCTCGCCAATGTCGTTGACAATGACTGCTGCGTGAATACCTTCAGTGTTAGAGAGAATGTGGTTCAAAATAGTGGTCTTACCTGCGCCTAAATAGCCGGTAAGCAGCACAATTTTCACCTGCTTTGGTTCAGACATAGTGAGCTCCTTCAAATGTCAAACTTTTATATCAAAGAATAAACTTCTTACCGGTAAAAGTGGGCCCTGACGCTTAAGTGAGTCAGGGCCCAACCTTCGCGTTACAAATTATCGAGCTGGAAGCTTAGAAGCTACCGCGATCAATAATCTTGCCTTCCTTCATGATGACGTCCATGTTCTCAGGCGTGAGGTCGCGGATGTTGTTAGCAACGTCGCCCTTGACTACGAGGATATCAGCAGAGAGGCCTTCCTTAACAGCACCAAACTCGTTCTCCTTGCCCAGCATCTTTGCGCCGTTGTAAGTAGCAGCTGCAACAGTATCAAGGATGGAGATGCCAACCTTCTCGACAAAGTCATACATCTCATCGATGGTGACGTAGCCGTAAGGAGTAACAAAGCTGAAGGAGTCGGAACCGATGGTAATGGTGATACCCATATCATAAGCCTTACGCAGGTTAGCATAGGTGCGTGCAAGGCCCTTCTCGACAACAGTCTCACCTGGGAATGCGTCAAGCTCTGGAGTCCAGTCTGGTGGATAAGTTCCGTACCATGTTGGCAGGAAGCCGATAGTTGGGGTGAAGTATGTTCCCTGCTCAGCCATAAGCTTCATGGTGCGCTCGTCAAGCTCGAAGCCGTGAATGAGCTGCTTGCAACCAAAGCGGACGCAATCATATGCAGCGTCAAAGTTGTTGTAAGAGTGAGCATACAGAGGAATGCCTACCAGTGCGCACTCGTCAGCAATTGCCTTGATCTCCTCGGTGCAGAAGAGCTGCAGACGGTCGGAGTCCCAGCGCCAAATGCCGCCACCGGTTGCCCAGATCTTGATGCCGTCAGGCTCTTCACGAAGACGACGGCGGATTGCCTTACGAAGCTCCCATGGACCGTCTACCTGATCGCCCCAAGGGTGTCCGTCCTTGGAAATCTGCAGTGGCAGGTGGTGAGAGTCACCATGACCAGCAACGCGGCAAAGGCCAAGGCCGGTAGCAAAGATACGAGGACCCTGCATAATGCCCATATTGACGAGATCGCGGATAGCAATGCCGTTACGTCCAATCTCAACAACAGTGGTGAGACCGTGGGTAAGAGCGTCATAAGCCTGCTTGACTGCGCATGCCTGCTTCTGAGCAACGGACTCGATAACCCAGTCGTTATCGTTGTCGGTCAGATTGCCGGAGAAGTGCAGGTGTGTATCAACAAGACCAGGCATTACGGTATGGCCAGATGCGTCACGTACCTCATATCCCTCTGGGACCTCTTTGCGAGGACCAGCATAGGTAATCTTGTCGTCATCGATAAGGACAAGGGAGTCCTCAACTGGAGCAGCGCCAGTACCGTCAACGAGCTTGCCGCCTACAAAAGCATACCTTCCCATGTTTCCCATCCTTCCTTTGTTGTCCGCTCACTTCTTTTAAACGGACGAGGTTTACTTGCATAGTAAGCCCGGGTT
>JABZHU010000226.1:0-1180 GCA_015258705.1 Atopobium sp.
AATCTGAAGAGGAGATCAGTTTCATTCCCAGTTTCTTAGCAAGCATTGCATACGCTGCCATACCTCTCACTGAAGAGATCTTGCCGTTTAATGAGAGTTCTCCAACAAACAGCCTGTTATGCACAATCCCTTGAGGAATCTGTCCAGTAGCTGCAAGAATAGCAACGGCTATAGGCAAATCAAATCCAGTACCTGTCTTTTTTATATCCGCAGGCGTCAAATTGATTGTTACCAGCAACCGAGGGATGGTAAAACCAGCAGCTTTTAGTGAGCAGCGCACACGAGAACGAGATTCCATAATGGATCCGTCGGGCATACCTACGATGGTTATTCCAGGTATGCCGCCTGAAATACCCACTTCTACATCTACAGGTATTGCCTCAATTCCTCTAAGAGTTGCGGTATGAACGCAGATGGTTGCTTGACTCATTGCTCGTCCCAGCTAAATGCTCCAATTAAATGCCTTAGGCTTGCTGTGCTTGGAGCTACCAGATTAATAGCAACAACATCAAATCTAATAGAGGTAAGTGCTGGATGAAGCGCTGCATACATAAGTGCAAGCGTTCTGTATTTTTCCTGCTTTGCTCTATTTACAGCCAGCTCAGGCATGATGCTATCGTCTTTGTTCAAAATACGTCTTGTCTTTACCTCAACAAGCACAACGTTATCGCCATCTTGAGCAACAATATCAACCTCACCAATCTGACACGTCCAGTTAGTTTGGATAATTTTGTAACCTCTTTTGATGAGGTATTTTGCAGCGATCTCCTCGCCTTTCTCACCAATTTGGCGAGAAGACATCTCTTCTAGCGGAATTCTGCCTTCTTGTGCGTCATCCTCTTCGGAAACCTTGTCCTGATCTTTTGGCTCCTCCTGTGGTGAGGGTTTCTCCTCTACCTCATTAGGCAAAGAACCTGGATACTTGCTTGTGTCTTTCTTGCTCATAACTCTCCTTTCATTGTGGGAGAGTTCAGTTTGCAGGAGCACTTTGACACTAACTTGACTGCTGTCTTTCTAAACAGCGTAATGATTCTGACGAAAGTAAAAAATTTGATATTACGGGCTTGCGGCTATATAAAAAGCCCGTTCAATCCTCTTAGAATGAACGGGTCCTTGTTTGCGTCTGAAAGTTAATCTGATTGCTTAAATTGGATGTATTAAAACAGTCTTTGCGTCTTAA
>JABZHU010000094.1:0-5208 GCA_015258705.1 Atopobium sp.
CTGCACGTTTGAGGTATTTTCAGCGTAATGTATACGTCTTTTTGACAGATTATCTTCATTAGGTGTGCTTTGAACTGCCTCCTATTTCTCGTGTCCAAGAAATGGGAGGCAGTTCATTTGACGTGGGGGCTTTTCTGTCTTTCGACAGCTTGACCGCGAGTTGACCGCTGGTTGGCCGCGACCTAATCGCAGCCCGATACTGTTCAAGAAAATTGTCTCAAAAAGTGGACAAAAGTCCTTATTTTTATTTTTACTAGCAGGTACAATTACTCAAACTTAAGCCGAAACTGTCCTGTAAAGAGGACTTACGAAACAAGAACAGCGAGGTCTCGTGTGAACGTCCTAACCTACCTTGATAGTCTTGATTCTGACGTTCGCAAGAAGATCATCAAATGGGCTTCTCGCGTTCCTGCTAATCGTCTTTCTCACTGTAGGCAGATTCGTCTTAACTCCGGACAGACCCTTGTCCACATGCTGGACCGCGTTGATAACGTGTACATTCTGTGCCGCGGCACCGTGCGCACCACATCGCACAACTCCGCAGGTAGTACGTACGTTATTGACGAGTATCGCGCTCCTGTTGCCTTCGGCGAGATGGAAGTTATCAGCGAGAGCCCGTTTTATCTTGGGTCGCTCACCGCAACTTCCGGCTGCGAGTTTATTTCGGTTCCACGCGAGGACTACCTGCAGTGGATTCGTTCGGACCCCGAGGCTCTTCTCGCCCGCTCGCGCTGGATTATCAAGAACCTCACGCGTCAGTCCGGTTACGAGCGCAGCCTGCTGACCTGGAGCGGCACCAAGCGCCTGATGTACATGCTCAGCGAGCTGACGCGCGACCAGATTCACCGCGGCGTTGTTGAGTGGCCATTTACCGTGCGTCTGACCAGGCAAGAGCTGGCGGACAAGATTGGTACCAGCACAAAGACTGTTGCCCGCGGTATCGACGAGCTTAAGGAGAGGGGCATGGTTTCTGTTCAGCACGGCAAGATTGTCATTACCGAGAGGCAGTTCCAGCGCCTCGATGACGCAATGAAACACGAGGGAGAAACCCACCTTCTGGACTAACCTCTGTACCTGGCACAACGCTTGGGCAAGACCGTTCTTCTCGCCCCAAGCAGCGCGCCGCGCAATGCGGTGCACCATAACTTGGAACGACCGACGTACCCGTCGCAATCAAAAACCTGTTTTTGCAGGATAAACGTAAGGAGCACTAATGAGCGAGTTTATGGACATCATCACTTCCGACAACCTCTCGTACAAGCAGAAGGTTCTGCACCTGGCTCAGGCTGCCGAGAACTCCGAGCATCCTATTAAGACGACCGCTGAGTTTGATCGTCTTTTTGCAGCTCACGCGCTTGACGACATGTGTGAGGGCAACGCTCCTTACCGTCCTCGCTACATCTGCCCTGACTACCAGGTATTTGCTCAGAACGGTTCCGAGTTTTTACGCTTTGACAAGCCAGAGACCCTTGATGACCTGCTCTGGGGTTTAGCTGCTCTCTATGACAACGTTCCTTCTGTCACCAGTCGCCCTGTCTATGTTGGTCAGCTGGACAAGATTATCGATCCGTTCCTGGAGGGCATGACTGACGCTGAGATTAAGCCTCGTCTGCGCCGCTTCCTAAACCATATCGACCGCACCGTTGCTAGTGGTTACTGCCACGCAAACATTGGTCCTGCGGACACTCGCGCAGGTAGACTGCTGCTTGAGGTTGATCGCGAGCTCATGAACGCAGTTCCAAACTTCACTCTCAAGTACGATCCAGAAATCACCTCCGACGAGTTCATGCGCTTGGCAGTTAAGACCACCATGGTCTGCTCCAACCCTGCTTTTGCTAACCACCGCATCCACAAAGAGACCTACCCTGGCGAGTACACCGTCGTAAGCTGCTACAACGTTCTTCCTATGGGCGGCGGCGCTTACACTTTGAGCCGCGTGCTTCTCCCTGGCCTTGCAAAACTTGCAACCAATGTTGACGACTTCATGAACAACCTGCTGCCAACCGCAACTGGCGAGGTTCTGAACTTCATGAACGAGCGCGTCCGCTTCATTGTTGAAGATTCCAACTTCTTTGAGACCAGCTTCCTGGCTAAGGAAGGCCTCATTTCTCGCGAGCGCTTCTGCGGCATGTTTGGTGTTGCCGGCATGAGCGAGTGCGTCGCTGAGCTGCTACACCTTGATAGCAGCCGCACCTACGGCAAGGATGACGAGGCAAACGAGCTGGCCGATCAGATCATGGTCAAGATTGCCGACCAGGTCAACAGCTTTGATGCCGTCTACTCCGAGGTCTTTGGCGGCCGCTTCACCCTGCACGCACAGGCTGGCTTCTCCGACCAGCAGGGCGTTACCCCAGGTGTCCGCATCAAGGTTGGCGACGAGCCTGCAAACCTCTACGACCACATTCGCCACAGTGCACGCATGCACCGTTTCTTCAACAGCGGTGTCTCCGACATTTTCCCAGCTGAGCCAACTGCTGAGCGCAACCCAGACGCTGTCGTCGACGTGGTCAAGGCCGCATTCTCCATCGACGACAAGTACCTCTCGTTCTACAGCTCCGAGGGTGACCTGGTCCGCATTACCGGCTTCCTGGCAAAGCGTTCCGAGATGAAGAAGTTCCAGTCCGGCGACGTTGTCCTTCAGGACACCGCTCACGACGGCCTGGGCAACTTCACCGCTAACCACCTTGGCGAGCGCAAGGTTCGCATGAGCGACTAGCGAGAAGAGCTGCGCAATCGTGACCTGCACTGCAACAGAAACAACTTTGGGAGCAACACGCGGCGAAGCGGCGCGTCCCGTAACCGCAAGCGTCCCAGCAGCCAATTCAGGAGCAACACATCCAACTGGGTGTGTTGCTCCTGTCAACAAGATCATTCCCTTCTCGCTGGTAGATGGCCCAGGAAGCCGAACTGCCGTCTTCCTGCAGGGCTGCAACATTCGCTGCGCCTACTGCCACAACCCCGAGACCCAGGTAGAGTGCATCTCCTGCCAGGCGTGCGTCAAACCATGCCCAGCTCACGCCCTGTCTGTGGCTGACGGAAAAGTTGTGTGGGACAACTCCATCTGCATCAACTGCGACAACTGCATCAAGGTGTGCCAGCACAAGTCCACGCCAAAGATTGAGCTGCTCAGTGCCCGTGAGGTGGCCGACCGCTGCATTTCCAACATGCCGTTCATCCGCGGAATCACCACGTCAGGCGGCGAATGCATGCTCCGTCCCGACTTCCTCTACGAGCTTTTCACCTACTGCAATGCCGCTGGTCTGAGCTGCCTCATCGACTCAAACGGAACCATCGACTTCACCGAATACCGCGACCTGCTGGCCCTCTCAAGCGGCGTCATGCTTGACGTCAAGGCTTGGGACGATCAGTGGTTTGAGCACCTGACCGGCGAAAACGGCGTCACAGTCCGCAAAAATCTTGCGTTTTTGGCCGAGCAAAACAAGCTTGAAGAGGTTCGCGTTATCGTGACCGAAGGCTGGAACGACGCCGAAGCCGCAGTTGACGGCATTGCTTCAACACTTGGCGAGAAGGTCGGGCAGACGCGAATTCGCCTCATGAAGTTCAGGCGCTTTGGCGTGCGCGGACCTATGGAGAACTCCCCTTCTCCAAGCGACAAGCGCATGCAAGCGATTGAGTCGCAGGCCCGCAACCTGGGCTTTGGCGAGGTTGTCGTCAGCTAGTTGCCACGGCGGCGCGGTGCGGTGCGGCACCCTCGCTCGCACGATGCAAGCCGCGATACCAGCAGCGCCTGTTCCTGCCCCGGACCGCAACTCGCACGGGTTTCTTGCTAGTTTCCTCGCTTTTTCACTGCAACAAATAACGACCTCGCAGCACATGCCACGAGGCCGTTTTCATTTATCTATCAGTGAGGCGTCAACCGGCAATCTCCAGTTCAGTGGAGCACCGATCCGGCAAACTCCAGCTCAGCGAGTTACTCGGTGACGATAGCAATTCCGCTGGAGCAGCCCAGGCGATCGGCGCCCGCTGCAACCATTGCCTCTGCGTCAGCCTTATTGTGGATGCCGCCAGCAGCCTTGACCTTGCAAGTGTCGCCGACAGTCTGCTTCATCAGGGCGACGTCGTGAACAGTTGCGCCACCGGTGCTAAAGCCGGTACTTGTCTTAACGAATGCAGCTCCAGCAGCCATGCAATCCTTGCAAGCACGAACGATCTGCTCGTCATCAAGGAGGCAGCACTCCAGGATTACCTTTACAGGAACGGAACCCGCGGCCTCTACAACAGCCTTGATATCAGCGATAACGTAATCGTCATCGCTCGCGACCAGGTGGCCGCCGTTGATGACCATATCAATCTCGGTGGTGCCGTCGGCAACGCTCTGCTTGGCCTCGGCAACCTTAGCTGCAGTTGAAGCTGCGCCCAAAGGGAAACCGATACAGGAAGTAATGCCAACTCCGGAGCCCTCGAGCTCGGCGTGGGCCAAGGAAACCCAGCAAGAATTGATTGCGACAGTTGCAAACTTGTACTGCTTTGCCTCGGCGCAAAGCTTCTTGATGTCCTCAGCGGTTGCGTTTTGCTTCAAATTTGTATGATCGATAAGGCCGTTGACTTCCACGATTTTTCTCCTTCTGGCTGTACGTTATGAGTGGTTTGTGCCTCTCTATTGTACGGCAAGCGAAACGCCAAGGACGCGGCTACCTCAATTGGATAATCACATATCTTCAAGCGAAACTTTACCTAACTTTGTTATCTAGCTTTGAATAGCCGCATCCACAGTGCTCGTTGACGATCTTCAAGATCAGAAATAGTTGTATCGCGTGCAGTTATTCCGGTAGACTCGCGAATCTGGCGGACCAAGCCTTGAACGCTTGAGAAGTTTTTAAGCATCTCGCCGGATACCGAAAAATGCGGACATTGTACACCCGTTACCAGCTCGTTTTCTCTGTCCAAGTCTCGCAAGATTTTCTGATTGCCAGAGTGAGTTACCGCAGGATCATAATCTAGCAGCACCGTGGCCTGCTTCTTTCTTTTGTCCTTGAGCTGAATAGTTAGGTCTGGAATTCGCGTGATTTTCTCGCCATATCGATTTTCCAGCTCAATTGGCCTATTGAGCTCGACAGTTCCTAGGTTAAAGCCACCAAGGTTATACGGAAGGCACAAGAGGAGTGCAAGCGAGGCTTCTCGGGGCGACCGTGCGGTCGTGTCCCGAAAAGTGGTGTAAGCAAGCATTTCAGGTGTTTAAAAGAAGTG
>JABZHU010000227.1:0-1167 GCA_015258705.1 Atopobium sp.
TAGGACGCCCGCGCAATTTTGCACGAACGTCCTATTTTTACTGCCAACGGGCAAATATATCGGTATATGGCGAGAAAAACTTTTTATCTCGCATCTCTGCTATGCATTTTTTGCATAACGGCTATGCATAATCTGCACGCAAAAATCCATCTAGAAAGACTTGGCAACTGTGGCGATAAAGTTAGTGCACCAATCGCGCTCCGCCATACCGCCTATGAACTGCAATCTTAGAAGTCAGCGTTGCCAACGGTACGAGGGTGAGGAATAACGTCGCGGATGTTATCCACACCGGTAAGGTACATAACAAGGCGTTCAAAGCCAAGACCAAAGCCAGAGTGTGTGCAAGAGCCGTAACGGCGAAGATCCAAGTAATACTTGTAATCGTCGGGGTTCATGCCAAGTTCAACAATGCGCTTTTCCAGAAGCTCAAGACGATCTTCTCGCTGTGAGCCACCAATAATCTCGCCGATGCCTGGAACAAGGCAGTCAGCTGCAGCAACAGTCTTGCCGTCATCGTTAAGACGCATGTAGAAAGCCTTGATTTCTGCTGGATAATCAGTGACAAAGATTGGCTTTCCAAAGTGCTGCTCGGTGAGGTAGCGCTCGTGCTCAGTCTGAAGGTCAATACCCCACTCGACGGGATACTCAAACTTCTGACCAGCCTTTACTGCCTCCTGCAGAATCTCAATTGCCTCGGTGTAAGAAACACGAGAGAACTGGGAAGTTGCAACGTGGTTAAGGCGCTCAAGCAAGCCCTTATCCACAAACTTGTTAAGCATCTCAAGCTCATCTGGGCAGTGCTCAAGAACGTATGCAATAACGTAGCGGAGCATCTCTTCTGCAACATCCATGTCCTGTGCAAGGTCACAGAAGGCCATCTCTGGCTCAATCATCCAGAACTCTGCAGCGTGGCGACGAGTGTTGGAATTCTCTGCGCGGAACGTTGGGCCAAAGGTATACACGTCACCAAAGGCCATAGCAAAGTTCTCTGCCTGAAGCTGGCCAGAAACGGTGAGGTGAGAAGACTGACCAAAGAAGTCCTTTGAGTAGTCAACATCGCCCTTCTCGGTACGTGGAACATTGTTCAAATCAAGCGTGGTAACACGGAACATCTCGCCTGCGCCCTCAGCATCAGATGCGGTGATGATTGGGGTATTCACGTAGACA
>JABZHU010000228.1:0-1161 GCA_015258705.1 Atopobium sp.
CCTGACTTTACTGCGCTGCGTTTTACCAAGTACAACCAGTATGAGAGCATGATTTTGCCACTGGTCAGGTATCTTGAGAATCACGGCGTAAGCGTTGACTATGGTATGGACGTCAAGAACGTCATTATCAACGACACCAATGGTAAAAAGGTAGCTACTCAGATTGTTTACGAGAAGAACGGCTCACAGCAAACCATTGATCTAACCGAAGACGATTTGGTGTTTATCACCAATGGCTGCTGCACCGATACCTCTTGCTATGGTGATCAAAATACTGCTCCTGACATCAGCAACGTTAGAAATGGCGTAGGGGAGTCCTGGGATCTGTGGAAGAACATTGCAGCTCAGGCCAAGCATGGTGAGTACGGCAATCCAGATAATTTCTGTAGTGACTTTGAGGCAACTAACTGGATGAGCGCTACCATCCAGACAAAAGACGAAGAGATTATCAAGAAGATTATTGGCGTCTGCAAGAGAGATCCAAGAGAAGGTAAGGTCACAACCGGCGGTATTGTAACCGTCAAGGATAGTACCGATAACTGGTACCTCTCGTGGACCATCAACCGTCAGCCACAGTTCAGAGCACAGGACAAGGACACCGTACTTATCTGGGTCTATGCATTGAGTACCAACAAGCCTGGTAACTTTGTTAAGAAGGCTATGCGTAACTGCACCGGCGAGGAAGTTTGCCAGGAGTGGCTCTATCACATTGGTGTTCCAACCAAGAAGATTGAGGACTGGGCAAAGAACCGCTGCAACACTACTACGTGCTTCATGCCTTACATCAACGCATTCTTCCAGCCAAGAAAGGCTGAGGACAGACCTCTAGTTGTTCCTGAGGGTTCCGTTAACTTTGCCTTTATTGGACAGTTTGCCGAGACTCCTCGCGACACCATCTTTACTACAGAGTACTCAATCCGTACTGGTATGGAGTCTGTCTACTCGTTGATGGATGTTGATAGGGGCGTACCAGAGGTTTGGGGTTCTCAGTACGACATCAGAGAGCTTCTAAGGGCAACCTATTATGCTCTGGACAAGAAAACGCTTGATAAGGCGCCGCTCTCGTTCAAGGAGAAGATGCTCTTAAAGGTAGCTCTCAAGGCCGTCAAGGGCACTGATATTGAGCTACTGCTAAGGAACAGCGGGCTAATCAAGTAGGGG
>JABZHU010000002.1:0-22159 GCA_015258705.1 Atopobium sp.
AAAGAGACCAGTAGGTCTCTGGCTACCATTGATATTTCGTACTACATTGGCGTTTCAACTCATCGCTTTGTTGCAAAAAGCGGAAATACAGTTCTCGGCTTTATTTTCTGCTCCAACGGAGAAGACCCAAAAGATAAGCAGAAATGGGTTGAGCTTGAAAATGCCTCAACCATTACAGCTAAAAAGCTCTTAAGCCAGAAAGACTTTGAAGGCTATGAAGCCTTTGGTGTCGTCGAATCAAACCTGATTCACAAATACTGGAATGAAGGAGTCAAAACTCTCAAATGGGAAATTACGCTATTCTGCGTAAGCCCTGCTACTCAAGGAGAAGGTGTCGGCGGCATGCTCTTCTCCTATATGCTCAATTTTTTGAAAGAGCAAGGAGCTAAGCATTATTTCCTTGCAACAGATGATGACTGCGACATTAGTTTCTACCAACACAAGGGTCTTACCTGTAAAGATAAGGCTCCGATTGAAGCGGATGGACAAGACTTCGGCTTTGCCTACATCTATGCGGGAGATCTCTAAGAATGAGTTCCTGCGTTGGAAGATTTGCGCCCACACCTTCTGGAAGAATGCATCTGGGCAACGTTTTCTCGGCCCTTATGGCTTGGGCCAGCGTTCGTTCCCAAAATGGCAGTCTTATTCTTCGCGTCGAAGACTTGGATATTCGTGCTCATAATCCTCAATACACCTCCCTCCTCCTTGATGATTTACGGTGGTTGGGACTAACTTGGGATAAAGGTCCGTATTACCAAAGCAGGCGCACGGAGCTCTACCAAGAAGCTCTTTTAGATTTGAGGCAGCAGGGACTCTTGTATCCCTGCTTTTGTTCCCGAGCAGACTTACACGCTGCACAAGCCCCTCATGCCAGCGATGGTACATATGTCTATGCAGGAACTTGCCGCAATCTCAGCCAATCTGAGCGTAAAGAGCTCTCATCCCATAAAATTCCAGCAACACGTATACACGTTCCTAATAAGATTTACGCGTTTGAAGATAAGGTCTACGGTTCTACATCACAAAACCTTGCTGAATCATGCGGGGACTTTATTGTTCAACGCGCAGATGGCGTCTTTGCCTATCAGCTTGCCGTGGTAGTAGACGATGCTGATATGGGCATAACTGAAGTGGTCAGAGGATCAGATCTTCTTTCCTCAACTCCTAGGCAACTTTATTTGCAAGACGTGCTTGGTCTTTCTCATCTCACATATGCTCACCTCCCCTTACTTGTTGCGCCTGATGGTAGGCGACTTTCAAAGCGCAATCATGATCTAGACCTTGGTGTCCTTAGATCACAAGGAAAAACACCGGAAGAGATTCTTGGCTTTCTTGCTTATTGCGTAGGCCTTACGGAAGAGAATGAGCCCCTTTCTGCAGTACAAATTGCAAATCGTTTTTCTTGGGAGACACTTCGCGCTCACCGAAAAAACGTGGTTGTTGAGCATTTTTCACATGTTTTGTAAAATGTCTTATTGTGAGTGACGCCAGTTCGGGGTATCATTCTCAAGCACCCATTTTGGAGAGCTGACCGAGAGGCCGAAGGTGCTCGCCTGCTAAGCGAGTATGGGCCCCAAGCCCATCTGGGGTTCGAATCCCCAGCTCTCCGCCAGAATTTTCTGCTCGTTGCACCTCTGCAACGAGCTTTTTTCTTACCAAGAAGAACTTTTTCTAAGATTAGTCTTGCATTTTTAACTGGAAAATGGCATTCTATCTACTTGCACGCGGCGTTACCTCAGCTGGATAGAGGACCTGACTACGAATCAGGGCGTCATAGGTTCGAATCCTATACGCCGCACCACTTGAATTTAGGAGCTCTTTCGGGAGCTCTTTTTTATTATCTACCTGGTCTTAAAGCTACTTCACCAGCAGAGTTAGCATATAAATAACGGTAGGAAATGCCAGCTTCATCAAGCTCATCCATTACCTCAGCCATACATGTTTCTGCCATGATGACATCCAGATACTCTTGTGGACTTAAGTCTTTTAAACCCACCCTGCCTTGGTCTGAAATCCATTTTCTTAAAGCTGCAAGTTGCTCTGGTGCTATATGGATTTCTGAATAAAACTCCTTGTGACCAAATCCAATTTCTGCTGCACTACCCTGCACAAACTGCCGTACTACAATATCTTTTTGTACCTCTACCAAACCTTTCATAGCTACCTCTTTCTTCTTTTGCTAACCACAAGTATAGCTGATTTATAGAACATATGTTCTATAAATCACTAATAGAAATGGTCTCCACAATTCTGTAGAAGACCATTTCAAGAATTGAATCAATTTTGATTAAAAAGAGAAACTATTCTGGGCGAATAACCTCGATACCACCCATGTAAGGACGAAGCGCCTCAGGTACGGTAACGGAGCCGTCTGCATTCTGATAATTCTCCATAATTGCAGCCATAGTACGACCAACTGCAAGACCAGAGCCGTTAAGCGTGTGAACCAGACGGGTGCCCTTGAACTCTGCTGGATCCTTATAGCGAATATTCGCACGACGTGCCTGGAAATCCCAGCAGTTGGAGCAGGAAGAAATCTCCTTGTATGCGTTATAGCTCGGGAGCCAAACCTCAATGTCGTAGCACTTGCATGCAGAGAAGCCAATATCACCAGTACAGAGGGTTACCACATGATAAGGAAGACCCAGAAGCTGAAGGATCTTCTCGGCTTCCTGAACCATGGACTCAAGCTGATTCATGGAATCCTCAGGCTTTGCAAACTTGACCATCTCTACCTTGTCAAACTGGTGAACGCGAATGATGCCACGGGTGTCTCGACCAGCTGAACCTGCCTCCTCGCGGAAGCATGGGGTGAATGCGGTATAGAGCAGAGGGAGCTGAGATGCGTCCAGAATCTCGTCACGATGGATGTTTGTGAGCTGGACCTCAGCAGTTGGAATGAGGTAGAGGTCAGGCTGTACGTGATAGAGGTCCTCTTCAAACTTAGGAAGCTGACCAGTGCCAAACAGAGAATCCTGATTTGTGATAACTGGTGGCCACCACTCTTTGAAGCCTGCCTGGTTATGTGTATCAATCATGAAGTTGATAAGCGCACGCTCCATACGAGCACCCATGCCGCCAAGAAGATAGAAACGAGTTCCTGCAAGCTTTACGCCACGGTCAAAATCAATCATGCCCAGCTCGGGTCCAAGATCCCAGTGCGCCTTTGGCTCAAAATCAAACTGAGTTGGCTCTCCCCACTTGCGAACCTCAGGGTTATCGGAGTCATCCTTGCCATAAGGAACGGATGCGTCAGGAATGTTTGGAATAGCTGCAACAAGGGCGGTAAGCTCTTCCTCAACCTCTCCGCGGCGCTGATCAAGCTCTGCGATGCGGTCTTTGTTAGCTGCTACCTGCTCTTTAGCTGCCTCGGCCTCTTCCTTCTTGCCCTCACGCATAAGAAGGCCAATCTGCTTAGAAACAGCGTTACGCTCTGCCTGAAGAGACTCAACCTCGGCAATTACGCTTCTGCGCTCCTCGTCAAGCTCAAAGAATTTCTCGCGATCCCAATGGGCGTTTTGCCTGGACTCGCAAGACTTATCTACGAGGTCAGGATTCTCGCGCACAAATTTGATATCAAGCATGCAGCTTCTCCTTGAATCAACACTTTTTGGCAGTGCATTTTTTCTTATAGCCTACCAAGTATATACTTGTATTAAGATTCTTAACCCTTCACATGTTCTGGAGCTGGATTATGGACGCAATTAACTCTTTTATTGGTTGGCTTTTTGGCGATAAGACCGGCGTGTTGTTCCTCGTACTTGGTGGAATTTTGCTCTTTTTGGTTATTTCCTTTGTGCTGGAGCGCAAAACTAAAAAGATGTATTTCAACCACAAGAAGACTGAAGACGACTGGGACCTCTTTGGAGAAGACGAAGAAGGATGGTCTGACTTTGATGCAGACAACAAATAAGTAACAAAAAAGCCCCGTAAAGGGGCCTTTTAAATGCAAATGGTGCGGGCGAAGGGACTTGAACCCCCATGAACTTGCGTTCATACGGACCTGAACCGTACGCGTCTGCCAATTCCGCCACACCCGCGTGCTAGGGAATAATACTACAACATTTTGTTTTCTTCTAATGGAAAAACAATAGATATATAAGAAAATTCTTTTCAGCGGTAGAATATAGACAGTCACGGCCGACAAACACACTTTAAACACAGGAGGTTGCCGTGAGTGACTCGCGGTCACAGACCACGCAAACTACATATCTACATTCACCTTCTGCTCAGCAGGCATCACCTGCGGCTGAGCCAGAAATTTTGCTGGACCGATATCGCGTTCTTGCTCGCAGAGGTAACGGAGGCTTTGGCACCGTTTGTACCTGCTGGGATACTCGTTTGCAGAGACGCGTAGCCATTAAGCGTATGCCACTGTTGGGAGCTTCCGAAACTACCGGAGTGTTTGCTTCAACTGTTGACGAGGCTCTTTCTGAGGCAAGAACTGCCTGTTTGCTGGCGCATCCAAACATTGTGACTGTTCATGACTTTGAGATTGAAGGCGATTACGCTTACCTGGTCATGGAGTTTGTTGATGGCCTTAATTTATCGGAGCTCTTGGCTCGTGTTGAAGGCGGTTACCTTACCTATACCGAAGCTGCTCACATGGTGTCTTCACTTGCAAAAGCGCTTCACTATGCCCATGAAAACGGCGTACTCCATCTGGACATCAAGCCAACAAACATCATGATTGACCGCCAAGGCACGGTAAAACTTGCCGACTTTGGTATGGCAACGCTTGCCTCGGCTGCTGGTTATGGCGGTGCTCGCGGAGGTACGGTAGGCTACATGCCTCCCGAACAGGTTGAAGGCATGCTTGTTGACGAGCGCGCTGATATTTTCTCGCTTGCTGTTGTTCTGAGGCAGGCGCTAACGGGCGTCAATGTATTTGCGGGCAGAACGGCTAAAGAATCCCTTGATCACATTTACAAGGGCCCAAAAATTCCTCTGCTCAAAGAAGATCCCGAGGTTCCCTTTGCTGTAGATGCCGCCTTGACGCAGGCGCTTTCTCCCGAGCCATCCATGCGACAAGGCAGTGTGTCTGAATTTGCACAAGAAATTGTGACTCCTCTTGGCGGCGAAAAGCAGGGCGAGAAAAGCCTCAAATCCCTGGTGGAACAGTCAGAAGAAGAGGAAACCGAGACCTGGGACGTCAAGCATCTTCCGCTCTCAATCCGCTTCCCCTGGCTGCCCTCGGCTGCCGTGCGTGGCTCAACCGCCTTGGTCACCGGCGTTCTTCTCGCCCAATTGTTCCAGCTCATTGCCCCAGAATCACTTACGTTTATTGTGGTTGGCTCTCTTGTAGGAGCTGCAGCTGCTGCTCTTTGGACGCCTTTAGGATCTGCGATTGTCATCGCGTGCGCGGTATACGCTTTGGCAAGTATTAGTCCTACCAGCACTTCGTTTCCATTTGCAACGCTCGTAACCTTGGCGAGCGTTATCTGGTGGGCGTTTGCGGGAAGAGTCTCAAAATTCAGCAGCCTTAACTGCCTCCTGGGCACCTTGTTGCCTGCTCCGGTTTCAGCACCAGCACTAGTTTCTGCAACAATGAGGCCTCTTCCTGCAACTTTAACAGGAGCCTTTAGCTTTCTCTTTGGAACGCTGCTTGTCAAAGGCATATCTTTGGGCTTTGCGGCAACTCCTCTTGCCTATGACTACACCTCACTGGCCTCAGGGCTTCCTTTCTGGATTCGCTTTGGGGCGTGCGCCCTATCTGCTCTTTTAGGCTCGCTTATAAGCCAGAAAAAACGTCGCGGATGGATGATTTTTGGACAAATTGTCTGTGCCGCATTGCTTTCAAGTGGCTTTATATGGGCAGCTTGGATGGAGAATCCCAATTTTTGGGTAGTTGAAAGTATAGTTTCAGTACTAATTACGGTATTCTTATGTGTACTTGTATGTATTGCAATTGTCCTGATAGGTCCACTTGACGCGGATCAGGAAGGCGAGGAATTAGATGAGCTTTCTTAGTGACTTTGAAAACCGTATTGGTTCGGTCTTTGGTGCCGCACCTCAGGGATACGCAGAGCCTTTCTCTTTTAAGAAGCTTGCCAAACGCGCAGCTAAAGAGATGGAACGTGAGACGTATGAGATTGATGGCGTAGACACTGCGCCTGCCCTGTATACCGTTTTAGTTGCTCCTCAAGACGATTCACTGATGCGTCCTCTTTATGCTGATCTAACTGCAGAGGTTTCTGACTTCGTGGCTGCTCAGGCTCAGCAAAAAGATTATGTATTTGTTGGTCAGCCGCTTGTTCGTTTTATGGTTGACCCGTCTCTGAAGCCTGGAAAATTTGCTGTCTTTGCAGAAAACGTTGACGGCAATACGCTTGACCAGCTACGCAATGAAGAGCGTGCTTTCTTGGGTGGAAACTCCAGTGTTGGAGGAGCTGCAGCTCAAATGCCTCAGCAGCACAATTCCCGCGCTGCTGTTCAGCCAGAGCCACAGCCAGAGCCAGACCCTCTGTCCGTGGTCCGTCCTGTTGCCGCAGAAAATGCAACCCCAGAGGTTTTGGGGGACCTTGCTGGTACAGACGCTGGTCTTGCGGTAATGCCACCAGATTTTGTTGAGGCTCAAGGCGCAATTCCTGTTGTTTCTGCAGCTGAGTCCACCCCTATGCCCGTCCTTCCAAGCTCAAACGGACTTCCAGACCTTCCAGTTAACGGAGCTATCCCAACAGCAGCTCCCGTCCCTATGACACAGCGTCGTATCACGCCTTCCCTTGATGCGCAGCTCAATGGCATGGGTGGACGTCCTTCTCGCAATTTGCAAGGCACGCCACGTGCAAACATGGATGCTACCTGCATTTTGATTGATCGCCAGAGCGGTCGCTCGTATCGTGTTGAGGCTCCGCGCGCCATCATTGGCCGCGAGCGCTCTCAAGCAGACGTTGTTTTGCGCGATCCTAACGTTTCAAGGCGTCACGCCGAGATGACCTATGATGGTCACGATTGGCATATTGCTGATTTGCACTCCACTAACGGAACGCTTGTCAACGATATCGACGTAGATGAGGTAATTCTGCGCGACGGAGACCTCATTACCATTGGTCTTATGGACCTTCAGTTCCGGGAGAACTAATGATTGATCTTATTCTCTTTGCAGGACGCGTTCTGCTTGTTGTCCTGCTGTACATCTTCCTGTTCTCAGTCATGCGCACGGGCATTGGCCTTGTCCGCGGACAGCGCAAAGACGGAGCTATTTGGTCCGTTGATGTCGAGAAGGGCGTCAAGTCCTTACGTGGTCTGCACGTAGATATCTTGGGACCCGTTGTTATTGGACGCTCTCCTTCTTCTGACATTGTGATTGACGAACCCTACGTTTCTGCATCACATGCCCGCTTTACCATCCAGGGACCCGCTCTGGTGCTTGAAGACCTTGGTTCCACAAATGGAACTATGGTTAACGGTCACATCATCGAACAGCCTGTTACGCTTCGCGACACAGACGAAGTCCAGGTCGGCGATGTGATTATGCGTGTTGGACGTCGATAAGAGGCTCATGGTTTCTTCTGATACAACACATATTTCTGATACACCTGCACAGGAGCCCGTCAGCGCTCCTGGTCGTTGCGAGCTGCCACTGGACGGTCGAGGCGACGCAGAAGCAGTTTCAGGTTCTAACACCTTTATTTCTTGGGGCGCCCGCTCTGACGTGGGATTAGTTCGCGAGCATAACGAAGACTCGTTCCTTTTGCGCACCCCTCTCTTTGCTATCTGTGATGGTATGGGTGGTCATGCTGCTGGTGAGGTAGCCAGCTCTATTGCCGTTAAGGTCATTGCTGAACAGGCACCAAGCACCGCAGACGATGTCCGTCTTGGCGCTGCAATTGAGGCTGCTAACCAGGCAGTTATTGACGCTCCTGCCAAGGGCATTGGCAAACCAGGTATGGGTTCTACCGCCTCTGCTGTTCTCATTGAGGGCAATCAGATGGCTGTTGCCCATGTTGGCGACTCTCGTATTTACCTGCTTCATCACGGAACTTTGGTCCGCATTACGCACGACCACAGCTACGTTGAGGAGCTCATTGATTCTGGCCAGATTACCGCTGATGAGGCGCGTACGCACCCTTCTCGATCGGTAGTTACACGAGCTCTTGGCTCTGATCCAGACATGTACGCAGATCACTTCTCGCTTGAAGTATCTGATGGTGACCGCATTATCTTGTGCTCCGATGGTCTTTCTGGCATGGTGCCCGACGACGAGATTGAGTCCATTGCTGTCTCTAACGTCACGCCGCAAAAGGCCGCAGATAATCTTGTTTCCGCAGCTCTTACTTATGGTGGATCTGACAATATCACCGTTATTGTCATTGATGTCTTAGACGACGGTATAGCCGATCAAACCAGACGACACCTTACTCGTGGCGTCATTGCAACGTTTATCTCGTTTCTTGCACTCTTTGCCGCCACTGTTGCCGTGTTCTTCCTGTTTGTAAGTAGCGAGTGGTACTTGGGAATTAACGGAACTACCGTTGGCGTTTATCGAGGTATTCCTACAACAATCGCCGGCATAAACATGTCGTCACTTGTTGAGACTACGTCTATTGAAATAAAAGATTTACCTGACGCAGTTCAAGACTCACTAGCCGAAGGAATCCGCGTCAAAAACGAGGACGAAGCGCATAGTACCGTCGAGAATTACCGCAAACAAATTGACGACGCCAACACTAAAGCGGTCAAAAAGAAAGAAGACGCCCAGTCTGGCGGAACACCCACAACAGAATCAACAACGTCAACAACAAGTTCGGGAGGTGAGTAGGAATGGAAAAAGCAGGTGGATTAAGGCGTAATACAGAGCTCTTCTTACTATTTGTAGGAGCAATCCCTGTATTTCTACTGTACGCCATGTACATGATTACTGCTCGCTCAACGCTCAGCCTTGAGACAATGGCCGTTCCTATTGGTCTCTTTGCAGCATTTACCGTGGCTCACATTGCTATTAGGTTCCTTGCTCCCGCAGCAGACCCCGCCATTCTCCCCATTGTGTTTGTGCTCTCGGGAATTGGCATCACCATGGTCACCAGACTTGCGCCAAATCTTGCAGTCAACCAAACGATTTGGCTCTTTATCTCTGTTGTTGTGATGATTGTGGTACTAGCGGTCATTAGAAATCTTGACGCGTTAGCACGCTACAAATACTCCATTGGTATTCTCGGCGTCATACTGCTTCTTTTGCCAATTGTTATTGGCCAGGACCGCTATGGCGCAAAGCTCTGGATTTCTTTTGGCGCATTCACCTTCCAGCCTGGCGAAATTGCAAAGATTGCCATTACGCTCTTCCTGGCGTTTTATCTAGCACTGAATCGAGAAGCCCTATCGGTCTCCATGCGTTCTTTTGGACCTTTCCGCATTCCTCGCTTCAAAATGCTGCTTCCTCTGTTTGTCATGTGGGGCATCAGCCTGATTGTTGTTATTTTTGAACGCGACCTTGGTAGCGCTCTGCTCTTCTTCGTGTTCTTTGTCATCATGCTCTATGTAGCAACAGGTCGCGCAAGCTACGTTTTTGTCAGTATTGCGCTCTTGGCCATTGGCGGCGTGGTGCTTTATCACTTCTTCACTCACGTTCAAACCCGAGTCAACATTTGGCTGGACCCCTTCAAAGACCCCGCTGGAGACGGCTACCAAATTGTCCAGTCCCTCTATTCCATCGCAAATGGAGGCCTTGCTGGCACTGGAATTGATAAGGGAATGCCTACGCTTATCCCTATTGTTGAGTCTGACTTTATTTTCTCGGCCATTGCTGAGGAGCTGGGACTCTTTGGCGGAGCGGCAATTATTACCCTGTTCCTGCTCCTTACTGTGCGCGGTCTTGCAACAGCGGCTCGCGCAAAGTCCGATTCATCTGCTTTTGCAGCTGCTGGTCTTACCAGTGTTTTGGCGTTCCAAACCTTCCTCATTGTTGCAGGCGTTACTAAGCTCATGCCTCTAACCGGCGTTACCCTGCCCTTTATGAGTCAGGGCGGCAGCTCTCTTCTTTCCAGCTTTATCATTGTTGCTATGCTGCTCAGAGCAGGTGACGAGGGAACTGGTCGCGAAACAGAGCTTGAGCCAAGCAAGAAAACGCTTGACTCCCAGAGGCTCGAAATTTCTTCTGGTGGAGCTCACGCCTCTTCCGTTTTGCATGGCAGCCACATCCGCGGAGGCTTTGGCCTGCAGTCTGAGGAATCCGGTGTTCTGGGACGTGTTGCTCTCGGAAAACGTCTGACCAATTTGGTTACCGTATTTACCCTCTTCTTCACCGTTCTTCTCGGCAACTTGACCTTCTTGATGGTCATTGACGCACCTAGACTTCAGGCGCTTCCTACCAACAACCACACTATTGCTAAGAGCGCATACGTTCAGCGCGGCGCTATCATGACTTCTGACGGCGTCACCCTGGCAGAGAGCGTCAAGCAAGACGACGGCACCTACGTGCGCAACTATCCGCACGACGGCATGGCCTCTCACACCGTTGGCTACATCTCTACCCAGTACGGAACTGCAGGTATCGAGTCCTCCATGAACGAGACACTCACCGGACACGCAGATCATTCCGACTGGAGAAGCGCTCTGTACTCGATGGCAGGCGTTAATACCGCTGGTTCAAGCGTTGTTTTGACCATCAATTCCCAGATGCAGGCTGTAGCAGAAGCTGCACTCCAGGGATATTCCGGCTCCATTGTTGTTATGGATCCAGCCACCGGAGCCGTGCTTGCAAAGGCTTCAAGCCCTTCATACACCCACGCTGATCTGGGCACTGTTATCGAGTCCGGTACTGGCAGTCAACTGGTCGACAGAACTACCCAGGCGCTCTACTCCCCTGGTTCGTCGTTTAAGACCGTTACGCTTTCTGCTGGAATTGACACACATACCACCACGCTGGACACCACCTATTCAGCTCCAGGAACTATGGAGCTTGGCGGTGGAACCATTCACAACTACGCCAACGAGGACATGGGCACCATTCCTCTGCGCGAGGCATTTGCTCGCTCTTCTAACACGGCGTTGGCGCAACTTGGCGTAGCACTTGGCGCAGACAACCTGGTCAGCTATGCACGTGCCTTTGGTTATGGCACCGCACTTGGTCAGGACTTCTCCACTACACCATCGTTGATGCCAAATCCTGCCGAGATGACCACCTGGGAGCTTGGCTGGGCATCCTGCGGTCTTCCTGTTGGAGAGCATGCAAGCCCTGCAGGTCCTCAGACCACCGTCATGCAAAACGCTGTTGTTGCGGCTGCAATTGCTAACGGCGGCGTGGTCATGAACCCTTACATCGTTGATCGCGTTCTCTCGCCAGAGGGAGCTGTTGTTTCTACAACGTCACCAAAATCGCTTGGACAGGCAGTGTCTGCGGATACCGCTGCGCAGGTCCGAGAGGCAATGTTGGGCGTTGTTGAATCCGGCACTGGTATGGGAGCTCGCGTTCCGGGTGTCAAGATTGCAGGTAAAACAGGTACAGCAGACGTTGAGAACGGTAACTTTAACTCGTTCTTCATCGGTTTTGCGCCTTACGACCACCCAACCCTTGTTGTTTCTGTTGTCATCGAAGGCAACGGCGAGAACGTTTTAGGTTACGGTGCTCAAGTTGGCGGACGTGTTCTTGCGCAGTGCCTGAACATCCAGGCTTTGGGAGCTGCTTCGTAGCGCCTAAAACACCGCACGGTCTTCTCCCCAAGTAGTTGGGTGTGTTCTAAGATAGTAAGTGACGTGGCGAGAAAATCGCACGCTTGATAGGAGTTGAGTTATGCCAGGTAGAATGCTCGGTGGGCGTTACCAGGTTCAAGACAAAATTGGTACCGGTGGAATGGCCACCGTTTACCGTGGACAGGACCAGGTTCTTGGTCGTACTGTTGCCATCAAGATGATGCTGCCGCAGTACGCAAACGATCCTTCCTTTGCTGCCCGTTTTAAGCAGGAAGCTCAGGCTGCAGCAGCGCTCTCCAGTCCTTATATTGTCTCGGTCTATGACTGGGGTAAGGACGGCGAGTCCTACTACATTGTCATGGAGTATCTGCGCGGTACAGACCTTAAGAGCGGCATCCGCAAGCATGGAGCCCTTGATTCCCGTAAGGTCGCTCAGATTGGCTCTCAGATTGCTCAGGCGCTCTCTGTAGCACACCGTCACGATATCATTCACCGTGACATCAAACCACAGAACATCATGGTCCAGCCAGATGGCAACATCAAGGTCATGGACTTTGGCATTGCTCGTGCAAAGAACAGCAGTCTAACCACCGATAACTCTGTTCTTGGCACCGCTCATTACGTTTCTCCAGAGCAGAGTACGGGCAAGCCTTTGGGACCAACCACCGATATCTACTCCCTGGGCATTGTCATGTACGAGGCCGCAACTGGCCGCGTTCCTTTTGCTGGTGACGACGCTATCAGCGTTGCTATGAAGCAGGTCAACGAAGCTCCTCAGCCACCATCGCTGATCAACCCCAACGTTGACCCTGCACTCGAGGCAATCATTCTTCGCTGTATGGAGAAAAACCCAGCTGACCGCTATCAGAGTGCTGACGAGCTTGCTCGTGCGTTGCGCGATTTTATTGCTGGCCGCGCCACTATTCCAAGCAACACCACCGTGAGCCCCCGCATTGTGACACCGCCTCAGCCAACTTCCAGGTTGGATCGTCGCGGCATCGACGGCTCCAACACCTACATTACGCGCGGTGGCGACACTGGTCGCTTGAACCGCGTCCATTCTCGTGAAGAGGCCGATGAGCTGGACAAGCGCGAGAATAAGCGTCACAAGCGCAACGTTATTCTCGGCGTTTTAGGCGCTTTGGTTGTCCTGGCTCTTGCGGGCTTTGCTATTGCACAGATGCTCGGCAACTCTTCCCAGCAGTATCTGGTTCCACAGTTTGTTGGTCAGACAAAAGACCAGGCAACTCAGGCACTGAATGCATCTGGTAGCCACTTTAAGCTGGGAACTGTTACAGAAAGCTACAGCGATTCTGCTCCAGAAGGCCAGGTCATCGACCAGACACCAAGCGCTAACAGGCAAGCTCCTGAGGGAACAGCGGTTAACCTTGTCATTTCTAAGGGAGCTAAACCTGCTGCCGCAGTTAAAGTACCTGATCTTACCAACAAGAGTCCATCAGAGGCTGAGTCTGCTCTTGCTGCCGTTGGCCTCAAAGCAAGAAATGGTGACTCGGTTGAGTCGGACGACGTAACCGTTGGTTACGTTGCAACACAGGAACCAGCCGCAGGTAGCGACGCTAAGGCTGGCGACACTATCACCTATCACCTGTCTTCGGGTAAGGGTAAGGCAGATGTTCCAGACGTCACCGAAATGACTGCCGAGCGTGCGTCCGATGTCCTGAAAGATGCAGGCTTCAAGGTAGACACTCAGCAGCAGCCTTCGTCGAGCGTTCCTGAGGGCCGTGTCATCTCCCAGTCTCCAGCTAACGGCAAGGCAGATAAGGGATCTACGGTAACCATCGTTGTTTCCTCTGGTGCTCAGAGCGGATCTGTTCCAAACGTCGTTGGCAAGGACTTTGAAACCGCTCAATCCACGCTGGAAAACGCTGGCTTCCAGGTCAACACGGTTTGGGTCTACGATGACAACGTTGCAACTGGAAACGTAGTTGGCCAGACACCATCAAGCGCTGCAGCTGGCGCTACTATCACCATCCGCGTCTCTAGCGGACCTCGCCCATCAGCGTAATCGCTGCGGCGTGCAATGTACTCAACCAGTACGTTCAAGCCCTGCAACCGTGTTTGGTTGCAGGGCTTTTTGCTATCGCAGAAATCGTTCGACGGCGGCACGTGTTGTCACTGGAACCGGCGAAGCAAGCACTTCAGCGCTGCGAGCGTTTTATTGCTGCGATTATTACGACTTTCTCCAGCAATAAAACATCTTCGAATGACCAAGGCTTACTTGCATCATTTTTCGGAATACGGCCGATCGGATCCATTTGCTGATGGCCGAACACACCTATGTCAGATAATCTGTCAAAAAGACGTATACATGACGCCGAAAATAGCTAATGCATGCAGATTATCGTCATTAGGTGTGTAATATGCTCGCAATTGGACAGATTATCCGACATAGGTGTGTTCCATAGATACGGAATTTACCTATAGTTAAATCTTTTATATGATGCTATTCATTTTTAAGCATATTAAATAAAGTTTATGCATAAAAATGTATATCAGATATTGAAGCTCTCTAAATGTCAGACATTGAGCCCAGATGTCCGGTTATCTTGATTAAAAGACAGTCGATTCTTCAGCAAAACCTACCAAAGCTGCGCCATTTTGTACGCCAAGCCTAAAAGACGACGCTGACACGCCGTAACAAAGAAAAACCGGCAGCGCAAAGCCGCCGGTTTGAAATCAATGGTGCCCCCGGGCCGATTCGAACGGCCGACACCCGCTTTAGGAGAGCGGTGCTCTATCCCCTGAGCTACGAAGGCATGTGGGATATTCTACTCACGTAGGCTCGCGTACGCAAATCTCCCAGCGCTTGCGGCGCCGGCAGCAGCGCGATGCTGCTACTTGCGACGAGCCTTGCGCTCAGCCCTCTTTCTGTCGTACTCAGCCTGACGCTCGAGGTAGAAATCGTTGAGCTTCTTGTCGGTCATGCCAGCAACCTTAGCCTCGATCTTCTTGCGAAGAGGACGCATCTTAAAGAAGCTGTAGATAACCGAGCCAAAGATGCAGAAGTAAGCAAAGACCAGCATAATGGCAGAAATCATACCAACGCCGGTGTTCAGGTCCCTTGACTCAGGAACCATATACGAAAGCACCAGTGTGATGATGGTTGCAACAAAGCCAAGACCTAGGAAGACCCACCAAACGCGCTCGGCACGATGATAGTCTGGATCCGCGCGCAGCATAGCCTCAAATCCACGGCTGCGAATATCCTCGCGCTCGCGCTGGCGAGCACGTGCAGCACGCTTCTCCTCTTTGCTCTTTGGAGCACTGGAGCCAGAGCCGGAGCCACTCACGCGTACAGACGCAGCTGCCTCTCGTACTGGTTTAGCAGTAGCAGCAGATTTGCGACCAAAAGCGGAATACGAAGGACGCTCAGTCTCCTCAGAGGTTTCTTTCTTTGAAAGGCTTGCGGTAGCCTCACGCGCTTCTTTGGTTGCGCCTGTAATGGTGTCACGCAGTGACATTGGTCTCCTTCAGTGGTACAAACTCAGTTCCCGTAATAATCTGGAATGCCGTACGATAACGCTCGGACGTGCCCTCAATAACCTCTTCTGGAAGATGAGGTGGCTCTCCTTGCATGTCCCAGTGGGCTTTCAGCCAATCGCGTACATACTGTTTGTCGTAGCTTGGCTGAACGTGTCCCTCAGAATAACCCTCAGCAGGCCAAAAACGACTTGAATCGGGTGTAAGGCACTCATCAATAAGTGTAAGTTTTCCGTCGATAAAACCAAACTCAAATTTGGTATCCGCAATAATAATTCCACGAGTTGCAGCATATTCTGCAGCAGCCTTATAAATTGCAAGCGAGGCTTCCTTCAGCTGAGTAGCAACATCCTCACCAACAATCTCGCAGCAGCGCTCAAACGAGATATTCTCGTCATGATCGCCAAGCTCAGCCTTAGTGGAAGGGGTGAAGATTGGCTCAGGAAGCTTAGATGCCTCAGTCAGGCCATCTGGCAGCTTAATGCCGCAGACGGTACCGTCCTGGTCATAAGTCTTTTTGCCAGAACCAGTAAGGTAACCACGGACAATGCACTCAATTGGCACGGTCTGTGCTTTCTTTACCAGCATTGCGCGACCAGCAAGATACTCAGTGTAATCTGCAAACTGCTCAGGAGTCTGATCTGGCAGAACAGAAATCATGTGGTTAGGCAGAAGGTCCTTGAAGCGATTAAACCAAAATGCGCTGATACGTGTCAGAATTTCTCCCTTAAAAGGAATCTCGTCAGGAAGAATAAAGTCAAAAGCACTAATGCGATCGCTCGCAACCATCAAAAGTTTGTCGCCACAATCGTAGATATCGCGAACCTTACCGTGCGAATCGGGACGAAGCTCAGCTCCAGCCACAATGACCTCACTTCTGCGCAAAGCGCGTTGTATTGCAGGACTTTTGATTGTACGGCAAAATGCCCAAAAATCGGCCTACAACAAAGTATCTGTTACAGAGATATTATTTTGGGCAAGCAGAGGAAGGTGCAGCGAGAAGGTCGTGCCCTTTCCAAGCTCGGATTCTACCGAGATAGTGCCGTTATGACGGTCCATAATCTCTTTTGTGATTGCCAATCCAACGCCAAGACCGCCCGAAGCGCGCTCGCGGCTTTCTTCGGCGCGCCAGAATCGCGAGAAGGTCTGTGGAATGTCCTCAGGAGCAATTCCCATACCGTCATCAGTCACGGAGATAACCGCATCGGTATCGTCGATTGATACGGTTATAACAACATGACCCCCGTCGTCGGTATAGCGGATAGCGTTGCTCAACAAATTGGTCAGGGCTTCTCGGATCATGTCCGAATCAATATCAACAAAACAATTGCCCTCTGGTGTCTTATCCACAAAGGTCAACGTGCGGTTATTCTCCTTGAAGAGTGTTTCTTGTACCGCAACAAGACTCGCCACCATAGCCACAACATTGACGCTTTCTGGGTTAAACTTTGTCTTTCCGTTCTCAAGTCTCGAGAGGTGGAGCATGGCATCTACCAGACGAGAAAGACGTCTACTCTCAGACACAATGTTTTCCAAGCGCTCTTCATCTGCGGGCAAGATACCGTCTTGGATTGCTTCAACGGTGGCCATGATAGCCATAAGTGGAGTTCTGAGCTCATGTGCAACATCGCTGGTCAGACGGCGTTCAAGCTTAATGTCTCTTTCGAGTGAAGACGCCATGTCGTCGAAGGTTTCTCCCAGACGTCCCAGTTCATTTTCGCCACGGATGCCTGAACGAGCCGCAAGATTGCCGCTTCTGATCTGAACAGCCGTCTCGGTAATACGGCGTACGGGCTTGGTAAGTGAACGTGAGGCCAAAATACCAATTAACCCAGAAAGCGAAATTGCAATGGCTGCAGCAAGACTAATTGCCTGGTAAGAGCCATTACGGAACGCAATGTCTCGCTGGGTCAGGAACGGCTCAGAACCAAACGTCCAAATTCTAATGCTGCCCACAGGCTCACCTTGCAGGTTTTGGACAACTGCATAAACCACGGCGTCACCCGTCTGAGGGCCAGATAATGCACTATTTCCACCAGGTCGGCGAGCATTTGGTGCCGAGTCGTCATACAACACCACGCCAGAAACATCTAAGACCTGGATACCAATATCGGAATTGGTTGCAGAGGCCTGACGTGCAATAGAGAGAACGTCGGCATTCCAGCCTTCTGCGCGCGCGTACGCCTGAGACATATTGAGCGCGGTAGTATCAACGGTATTTTGTAGGTTCTCCCTGGTATAAGTAGTAAAACGGTTTTCCCAGACAATACCTAAAACAGAAATAAGCACCAATACCGTCATGACGGCAGTTAGCGCAAAGAAGGCTGCCATACGGGTGGTAAAGCTTTGAGTGCCAACGGGATCGGGCTTAATAGTTTTATAAGAACCCTCAGTTTCCGGAGGGTTCTTAAGAGAATTTGAGTGATGTTTCTTGAAGAGCGCCAAAGCTCTAAAGCTTAGGACTCATGGCTAGCGTTGCCAGCCTCAAAGCGATAGCCAACACCGTGAACGGTGAACAGCCAGCGAGGATTACGAGGATCATCGCCGAGCTTTGCGCGCAAGTTCTTGACATGCGAATCAATAGTGCGCTCATAGCCCTCAAAATCATAACCCAGGACCTTCTCGACAAGCTCCATACGTGTGTACACGCGGCCAGGATAGCGAGCAAGGGTGGTGAGCAGCTTAAACTCTGAAGCGGTCAGGTCAACTTCCTCGTTGTTGATGAGAATCTTATGACCAGAAATATCAATAGTAAGGGTACCGTAATCAAGCACGTCAACAGCAGTGTCTGGCTCAGAATACGTACGGCGGAACAGCGCGCGAACGCGTGCCACCAGCTCACGTGGCGAGAAAGGCTTAACAAGATAGTCGTCAGCACCAAGCTCAAGACCAATAATCCTGTCTTCTACCTCACCTTTTGCGGTAAGCATGATGATAGGCACGTTAGAGGTATCTCTAATTGCACGACAAACGCGCTCTCCAGAAAGCTTTGGGAGCATAAGATCGAGAATCACCAGGTCAAATGCATGTTTTTCAAACTCTTCAACTGCACTTTGACCGTCGCCAACGCCCTTAACAACGTAATTTTCGCGCTCAAGATATGCTGAGACGGCGTCACGGATGACTTTCTCATCTTCGACAATCAGAATTTTCTTCTCGTCGGAAGCCATTGTCTCCCCTTTTCTTTTGCCCTGCATGTATGTGCGTATGGCACATTACGATTATTCATTAATTATTTGTATTCATTCTATCTCTATACCTACAAATAATCTACAAAGAAAAAACACGAACTGTCACGGAAGCCGGATATCCGCTGGTAGGATCCTTAACAGTTGAGTAGGTTACAAAAGAATCACAGTTGCCTTCTCGAGCGGGAAACTCTCCGTAATCAACGCTTCTATCCATTGAATAGAGCCAGTTTGCCGTTTGATTTTGCGTATCAACAAGCACGTAAGAGGCGCGGCTCTTAATAATATAAAGGCTACCTTTACCTGCCGATATTGCATAAGGTTCACGCTCTATGACGTAAGGGTTTTCGCCTGAAGCAGGCAGGATATATGTTCCCATCTTGCCCAACAGGCCGCCCGAGTCATAACTTGCTTCAACTGACACAATGAACTTATCGTCTACGCGACTTGCTGCAAAAGGCTTGACGGATTGAGGCATAACAAGCTGGTCAACCTTGGTTTTAAGGTTGTCTCCCAGCAGGTATGCTGTGACGCTATAGAAGGTGCCTTCGGAGGCGCGAACTCGAGGAGTAAGGGTAACTACACCCTTTGAGATAGACGGTGCAGTAGCAAATCTACCTGGAGATTCAACGGCATCCGTTCCCTCAGAATCCCCCACGCGCCACACGTAGCAGTGCGAAGATTCACGGGTTTTCTCGCCAGAAGAAGCTGGTTGGACTAGCCAAACCACCTTATCGTCTCCGCAGGCAAACGGAGCCGGATCCCAGTTTTTATCAGCTTTGTAGAGGACCTTTGCATCTCCAGTAAGCTTGCCGTCAGAAAATGGTGCGGCAAGAAGCTCCCAGTCAAAGGTTGTGGTGTCCACCTCAACCCATGCATAAACGGAGTCGGAGCAGCGAACGTCGTAAATTACGGCGGTGGTATTGTTCATCTGAGCCGCAGGAACAACGTCAACAACCTGGCCAGACGTCAGCGAAAGAGCAGAGCCCTTTACCATTGGCGTAGCAGACGCTCCGGCCGTAGTAACAGGAATCCAATTTCCATCTGCTGGATGCAGCACACTTCCCAAAGGAAGAGTCCAGGTCTGGCTAGGTTGGGCAGAATACTCCGCTGAGCTATAGGAGTCCAGCACATTTGTGCCAGAGGACTCGTCAAGTACCAGCGGTTTTCCTGCATCTCCCGAGCCTTCTTGATGAGAGCAGCCAGCCGCAATGCTAATTGCACCCGCAACTACGACACCAGCCGCTCCCGTCTTAAAGAAGTTTCGGCGAGAAATGTTCCCAAACAGTGACACGATTTAGTCCAATTCAAGATGCTCAAGACGGTCAAACAAAACGTTTGAACGGGTAAGGAATGCGCGAGGATCAAAGATTTTATCAAGCTCCTCATGGCTCAGCGTACAGGCTGGGTCTGCCTCAAGAAGCTCCTGGTAGGATGGTCCTTCCTTGCACTGCTGAATATCTGCCCAGACCTTCATAGCGTTGGACTGAACAATCTTGTATGCCTCTTCGCGAGTAATACCAGTGTTTACCAGGGCAAGAAGAACCTTTGACGAGAAGAGCATGCCACGGGTCTTATTGAGGTTGGCCATCATCTGCTCTGGATACAGGACCATGCCATCAAGCAGGAACTCAAGCTTTGACAGCATGTGGTCAAGAGCAATAAAGCTATCTGCCTGAGCAACGCGCTCAGCGGAAGAGTGGCTGATATCACGCTCGTGCCAAAGAGCAACATTATCAAAAGCAACCTGTGCGTTTGCCTTAACTACGCGGGACAAACCACAGATCTTCTCGGCAGTAATAGGGTTGCGCTTATGAGGCATAGCGGAAGAGCCCTTCTGGCCCTTGCGGAATGGTTCCTCAGCCTCGAGGGTATCGGTCTTCTGCAGCGCACGCATCTCAGTTGCAATACGCTCGCAGGTAGCGGCAACGGTTGCCAGAACACCAGCAAGGTAAGCATGGTGGTCGCGAGAAATGACCTGGGTTGAAAGTGGATCGTGGACAAGACCGAGTTTCTCGCAAACATACTCCTCTACAAAAGGATCAATGGAAGAGTAGGTTCCAACAGCACCAGAAATTGCACCATACGCGACGTTTTTACGAGCATCCTTCAAGCGGTCAAGGTCGCGCTTAAACTCCCAGGCCCAGCTACCAAATTTCATGCCAAAGGTCATAGGCTCAGCATGAATGCCATGAGTGCGACCAACGCACAGGGTATCGCACTCCTCAAATGCGCGACGCTTGCAGATAGCAGCGCAACGACGAACTGCAGCAATGAGCAAATCACACGCCTGTGTAAGCTGATAGCAAAGAGCGGTGTCGCCCAGGTCCGTTGAGGTCATGCCGTAGTGAACCCAGCGACTTGGCTTAAGCTCACCCTCTGGAACCTTGGCATCAATGTAGGAGCCCATATTGGTCAGGAAGGCAATGACGTCGTGGTTGGTAACAGCCTCAATCTCGTCTACCTCAGCGCGGTTAAACGCAGCGTGCTCGCGAATCCAAGCTGCCTCTTCGCGAGAAATGCCAATAACACCAAGCTCAGCCTGTGCTTCGCACGCAAGGACTTCAATCTCCTGCCAAACGGCGTACTTGTTCTCCAAAGAAAAGATGTGGCCCATTTCTTTGCCGGTGTAGCGATCTACCACGATGAGACTCCTTCTGCTCGTAAAAGAAAAGGTCGAGTACCACTATGGTACCCGACCTTTGAATTACCTGGTGGGCCGTTAGGGGTTCGAACCCTAGACCTTGGGATTAAAAGTCCCCTGCTCTACCAACTGAGCTAACGGCCCATTATCGGGCGTGGCAATTTTACCACGCAACTAGGATAGTGTAGCAGTTTACTCCCATGCCCATTGTCCATTTACGAAAATTGGTGTTTCTTTTCCATCGGCAGAAATTCCCCAAATGTTCAAATCGTCTGCACCAATCATAAAATCGACGTGTGTTGTGCTCTGATTGACGCCATGAGCCAAGAGTTCATCGGGGTTCATCTCAAGGCCGCCCTCCAGGCACTCTGGGAAGCCCATTCCAAGTGCTAAGTGGCAGCTCGCGTTCTCATCATATAGCGTGTCGTAGAACAAAATACCACTCTGACGAATAGGGGTATTCTTGGAGATAAGAGCGCATTCTCCCAGGTACTTGCCACCTTTTTGAGAAACAATAGAGGTCAGAACGTCCTTACCCTGTTCAGCGCCGTAGTCGACAACCTCGCCGTCTTTGAAGGTAAACCAGAAGTTCTTAACAATCTGTCCAGCATGAATCAGCGGCAGCGCAGAGTGAACAGTGCCGTTTACCTTGCGATAGTTTGGCGTGGTAAAGACTTCCTCAGTAGGAATGTTAGGGAAGAACAACGTTCCATCCTGAGTCTTTCCAGCGCCGCCCTCCCAAAGATGCCCTGGGTTCATACCAATAGTCAGATCAGTTCCATTTGAAGATTCATAGCGAAGCTCTTCAAACTGGTGAGAATTCATGAAGCGCTTGGTCTTCTCAAATGTTGCATTGTGGGTCTCCCAAGCACTCTGAGGATCTTCTCCACTTGCATGAGCAACGTCCAAAATTGCAATCCAAAGCCTGTAGGTTGCCTCAGCCTCAGAAAGCTCTGGGAAAATTACCTTTGCCCATTCAGCTGCAGGAACACCAGCAATACACCAAACGTTTTTTCCAAAGTCCATGCCGTTTCTAAAGACGTCGCACTCTAGGTTTCTTGCGCGAGAAACAGCAGCTGGCTTTTCTGGATCAATTCCCTTTAGACCATTTGGATCATCAGACGAGAGGAACAAAAATGCTGCACCCTGCTCTGCAAGGGAGTTAAGCTGCTCAATCTTCCAGCTTGGTGTCTTAGAG
>JABZHU010000229.1:0-1120 GCA_015258705.1 Atopobium sp.
CCTATTTCTCGTGTCTAAGAAATGGGAGGCAGTTCAATTATGCAGGTCTATTTTGAAAAGTTTGGCTTAGTTTTGAGCAGTGACTAGCGACCAGTAACAAGCGTGAGCGTTGCTTCTCCAGAAGCTTTTGCTGTGCTTACGTCAACATCAATGACGCCTGGTAGATTGCTCGCAATTTCCATAATTTGAGATACGCTGACTTCTTCAGAGAGCTTTCCGTTTGCTCGCTGTTCAAAGAGGGCGCCTGCAAGTACACCACGCATATGTTTTGCGTTATGCGATACAACACTGCGCTTTCCCGTACAAGGATCTTCTCGCTGAACAACAACTTGCAACAGCTCGCTAGGGTGCTTTGCTGATGGCGTCCACATCTTTCTGTATTCACCCGAGCGACAATCTACAACTATTTGATCTTTTAGAGCGGCGTTTAACAGGGAATTAAGCTGCTTTTTCCAGTAAGTCGCAACGGTACCAACGGTGGGCAGCTTGATTGAGGCAGACAGTCTATAGTTGGGGAGAAGATCATGTGGTCTCACAATACCCCAGAGACCAGAGAAAATCATGATTTCTGAGTTAAGGATATCTGCTGGCAATGTGACTGTTTTCTGCGTGTTTTCTATCGTGGCGTTTTCAAGTGTCTGTTTGAAATTTGCAGCCTCAAACAGTACGCCAGTATAGAGATTGAGCGCGGTTGTGGTTGGAGCTTCATAGACGTCTAGGTTGTCGGCTATGTCACCGACGGTATTAGGACCAATTTTAAGCATCTGAGCTGCGTTTGCGTGAGAACATACCTGGTGTAAGTCCTTGATGAGTTCTTCTCGACAGCTGGTGAGTTCAGAACCAAACAAAAGTGATGAGAGATTAAGAGAAGGTCCCGAGGTGGGAGCGGTTTTTCCTGATGATGGAGGAAGCAAAATAATCATGAAAATCCTTTTGATACGGGATTTTTAGTTGTTGTTTAGTTTGATTCTAATTTATGTCCGGTGTGCGTGGTAACTTAAGAAGTAAGAAAATTGGAGAGGTGACGTATGGGCTTGCTTCTGTACAAACAACAAACAGGTGCTTTCTTATCAAACTCTATTCAAGAGCAGCTAAGGGCTTCACTTGAGAGGTGGGGGTC
>JABZHU010000230.1:0-1115 GCA_015258705.1 Atopobium sp.
CCATTGGACGCGCAGGGACCTTTGACCGCAGCTTCATTGGACGCACAGTATCGGCAGGATCGGGGCGAGAAATGCAAAAGTTACAGAAACGTTTTACGACGGTCTTCAACGTGTTTATGACGTTGGTGCTCTCGTTTGCGCTGGTAGGGTGCAACGTGTTTCCGTTCCTGCAGAACAACCCTGCCCAGCAAGCAACGCAGTCGTCAATCACAACGGGGGAACTCGAGGCAATACACGAACCCAAGTTTGGCGGCAGCTACCTGGACATCACCATCGACGAGTTCAATAACCTGGGCTTTGAGTACGGCGACAGCGTGGACGTTACGTTTAGCAATGGATACAAGCTCTCCGACATTCCGTACTACAACGGCTATTACACCAAAACCAACGAGCCCCTGGTTGTTGCATATCCGGGCTACCCTTACGTCTATGTGTGCGTAAATAATGGCGAGCCTCTGTGGGAAACCGCTGGGCTTAAGCATGGAGATACGGCTACGGTGACGCTCCACGAGAAGCAGAAGTACGCAACAGTTCAGAAAGCCTTGGATGCAACGTACACCAATAATCGCTCCGACTACGCAAGTGACGAGGTCTTTGCCAGCTTCCGTACCATGAAGGGTGGAAATCTTGCCGAGGGCGTGATGTATCGTTCGGCGTCGCCTATTGATAACCAGAATAATCGCGCACCTTACGCGGCAGATCTTGCCCAGAGGTGTGGCGTGCAGTTTATCTTGGACCTCGCGGACACCAACGAAGAGATTCAGGGCTATTACCAGAATGCGGACTACGACATTACGTGGCATAAAAGCCTGTATGACGCAGGGAATGTTGCGGCTCTTGACCTCAACGCCAATTATCGTGGTGGTCAATATGCTTATCGCCTGGTAGCGGGTCTGCGCGAGATAATTCTGCATAAGGGGCCTTACCTTATTCACTGCACCGAGGGTAAGGATCGTACGGGCTTTGTCTGCGCTCTTCTCGAGGCACTTTGCGGCGCATCCTACGACGAGATGCGCGACGACTACATGATTACCTACGACAACTATTACGGTATTAACGAGAAGGACGACAAGGCTCGTTACGACGCCGTTGTTGACGTGAAGTTCGACGACATC
>JABZHU010000095.1:0-4976 GCA_015258705.1 Atopobium sp.
TCTCTACGGTAACTGGTTTAAATCTTGATGATTTTGTGACTACCTGTGCTGCAGAGGTAGCTGAGCTCCGTAAAGCAATTGCCATTACTACACCTACGGTTGACCGCAGCGAGGCTTGGGAGAACCAGCGACTTCGCCGTGATAACAAGCTTCGCATTGAGCGAGAAGAGCGTCATGCTTGGCGTGTCTCCGGTGGTCAGATTGAGCGTATGGTTATCCAGACCGATTGGGACAATGATGAGGCTGTGGCATATCTACAGCGTCGTCTTGATCGTATGGGTCTTGAAGTACAGCTGGCAAAGGCTGGTGCAGTTGACGGCGATGAGATTCGTATTCTTGAGCTTACCTTTACCTATGAGGATCCAAATAAACCAAATACAGATGGTATAGAGATTCCTGATGAGGACGCCTCAGACCAGCAATTCGAAGATGTTGAGTTTGAAAAGGCTCCATCTGATGCGTCTCATGTAGCTGAGGCTTCTTCAGAAACTGAGTAGTGTATGGCAGCCGACGTCTTAAATAACATGCACCCTGGCCTGCCTCGTTTGGGACAGGATAAAAACCGCACCTATCGTCTGGGAATCATGGGTGGAACCTTTGACCCCATTCATAACGGTCACTTGGTAGCCGCTGAGCAGGCATATGATGACCTCGATCTTGATGTTGTTGTCTTTATGCCTGCTGGTCGCCCTGCGTTCAAACAAAATAAGGGAGTTACCAGGGGAGAAGACCGTTACTCAATGACGCTTCTGGCAACCTCAGATAATCCTCATTTTGTTGCTTCTCGTTTTGAGGTGGATTATGAGGGTATCACTTACACCGCTGATACGCTCAGAAGATTGCGTAAGGTATATCCTTCTAACGTTGAATTTTTCTTTATTACTGGTGCAGATGCAATTGCTGATATTGTCGCCTGGAAAGATGCACAGACCGTAGCTGAGCTTGCTCACTTTGTTGCTGCAACGCGTCCTGGTTATGAGCTGAGTCGTGCTCAAAAGGTTATTGCAGACTCACCTTATGACTTCAAGGTAACCTATCTTGAGGTTCCCGCACTAGCAATCTCATCAAGCTATCTGCGTAGTAGAGTTCAAAATGGTCAGAGCCTCAGATACCTAACTCCCGATTCTGTAACAGGTTACATTCACAAGCATGGGCTTTATGGCGCCGACACAACGCCACTCAATTAAGTGGTCAAGCCAAAGCGACCCGCTGCTCAGATTGACATGCGCCAGTAAAAGGCAGTGTCAAACAGGTAGAGATTAGGCTTGAGTCAATATTTTGTAGGACATAATGGAAAGAACACTTATAGCAAAAGATATTGTCTACTCCGCAGAACAACAGGCGCTCATTGATCAGCTTGAGTCTGATTTGAAGAGCCATATGTATCACAAGAACCCTAAGCGTTTTGCGCATTCTATCTCTGTGGGACATTGTGCAGAAACGCTTGCGCAGGCTTATGGTGCAGATATGTTGAGCGCTCGCGTTGCAGGTATTTTGCATGATTGGGAGAAACTTCTTCCTGACGCAGAAACCATTGAACTGGCAGAGCGCTTTCGTATCCAGACAGAAGCTCCTTACCAGAAAATTGTTGGACTCTTACATGGTCCTCTCGCCGCAAAAACGCTACCAGCCATCTATCCCTGGCTTTCTGAGCAGATTCTCAGCGCCATTCAGAAGCACACTGCGGGCGACTGTCAGATGAGCAAGCTAGATAAAATCTTGTATGTAGCTGATCTTATTGAGCCCCTGCGTCCAAACTTTACATCGGTCGAAGAGGCAAGAAACGTATATTTACGCGGCGGTTCTCTCGATGAGCTTTATGAGGCGGCGTTTTGTAGCGTTATGATGTATGTGATTTCATCAAGGAGTTATTTGTATCCAAACTCAATTGCCCTATACAATGAGATGATTGAGAAGACATCTAAGTAGCTTGGCTACATGAGAAAACGGAGAAATTCATGGCTGTAACTTCACTTGAGCTTGCAAAGACTGCTGCAATTGCTGCAGATCAGAAGAAAGCTGAAGATATTCTTGTGCTTGACCTCACTGGTCTCAGTGACGTTTGCGATTACTTTGTTATCTGCACTGGTGGAAATGCTCGTTTGGCTGACGCTATTGTTGATGAGGTTCGCGAGAAGGTCACGGCAAACTGCGGCATTCGTCCAATTTCTACTGAGGGTCGTGACGGTCTCAATTGGATTCTTATTGATTACGGCTCAGTTGTTGTTCACGTATTCCAGCCTGAGGTAAGGTCCTACTATCGTCTTGAGCGACTTTGGGCGGACGCTCCTCGTGTAGAGCTGGATATCGAAGGTGCTATGACTTCTGAGATTCCTTACGCTGATCTTCCAGAAGATGCTTTGGCTCCAGCTTTTGAGCTTTCTGAGGATGACCTGGTAGACAATCTTCCAGAATCTGCTGATCCTACTGAGTAGTTTTAGTGTCCTAGATTTGCTCGTTTTTGCCTGTAGGCATGGTGTCAGAAACGCGATGCTCAAAGCGTAGGTCTCTACCATACTGCACGGCATCTGAACCAAATTTATCTTTGAGTTTATCGGTTACCTCGGAGAGATGACGTAAGTCACTCCGAGGTTTCTTTTTTGTTGTAGGTCCAGAGGCTGCGGCGTCAAACGTGTCATTAAATTGATCAAAAAGAGACGTTTGAACAGGTCTGCTCTGTGTCTCATCTGTAAATGAGCTAATGCCAACGCCAAGCAGTCTTACTGGCTGTCCTTCTTTCCAAATGGTTGAAAGAAGGCCAACGGCAATCTCTGCAAAGAGATGCTCATCATCAGTTGGAGTAGACATTCTTTTTTGAGCGGTATGGGACTCTGTTGCAGAGGCTTTTACCTTAAGCGTTACGGTATAACCTTGTAACTGTTTTCTGCGAAGACGTCTGCCTACAACACCAGAGATGTGTCTGATGGCTTCTTCAATTTCTTGTTTCTCAAACAAATCTGTTTCAAAGGTTCTCTCGTTAGAAACAGACTTAACGTCACGAGGCTGGGCAGCTTCATGAACTTCTGAAACTTCTTTTCCTTGCGCGCGCAAAATCATCTTTGAAGCTGTATTGCCAACAAGGGAAGTGAGGTACGATGCATCTGCTCTTGAGAGCTCTCCAAGCGTTTTGATTCCCTGTTGATGAAGTGTCTTTGCCATCGCAGGACCAATGCCGCTCATTGCTTCAATGGGCAGTGGCGCCAGAAAGCGACCTTCTGTACCAGGAAAGACTGCAGTAAGACCACGAGGTTTTTCTTGTTCAGAAGCAATCTTGGCAATCGTTTTATTTGTTCCTAGACCAATGGAACAGGTAACGCCTAGCGCAGCAACTTTCTTTTGTATGCGCTTACAGATCTCCAAAGGATTTTCTTTAGAGAATCTGCCCGGAGTGATGTCAAAAAATGCCTCATCAATAGAAACCTGCTCAACAAGGGGAGTCTCATCTTTAAGAAAACCCATTACAAGAGCACTCATTTCTGAGTATCTGTCATAACGTCCTGAAGTCCAAATTGCTTGCGGACAGAGCCTTACTGCAGTAGCTGAAGGCATGGCAGAATGAACGCCAAACTTCCTTGCTTCATATGAGGCGGTTGAAACAACGCCCCGTTTGTGAGGAGAACCTCCTACAATTACTGGTTTTCCACGCCACTCAGGATGATCAAGTTGTTCTACAGACGCAAAGAACGCATCAAGGTCAAGAAGCCCAATAGCTTTACCATGCCACTCAAAATCACACGATTTACGTGCGTTTTTATCTGATATGTCCTTTGATGTTTCCATAGAAATAGTGTATACTTTTTGTACAAATAGAACAAGTGTTTCATACATAAATTACGAGTACTTTTTGAAGAGAGCAAATTTATACTTTTCGAGGTTAATGCGTTGTTGTACACTTGTAACCCGATTTGTGGCTTTGCGGTGCAGCCCATCTAACATCCGAGGCACCGCTCGTATGGAGGAGTTTTCATTGGCAGTTAAGATTCGTCTGGCCCGTCACGGTGCCAAGAAGCGTCCGTACTATCGCGTAGTTGTCGCTGATGGTCGTATGCCTCGCGATGGTCGTTACATTGAAGAAGTCGGTCGTTATAACCCACTGACTAGCCCTAAGACGATTGATATCAACCTCGAGAAGGTTGATGAGTGGGTAGCAAAGGGCGCTCAGCCAACAAGCGCAGTTTCTCACCTCATTGAGATCGCTCGTACTGGTGCTCCAGTTGCAGAGAAGAAGACCAAGCTCTCCAAGAAGGCACAGGCAAAGGCTGCTGCAGCTGCAGAGGCTGCTGCTGAGGCTGCTGCCGCAGCTGCTGAGGAGTCCGAGGCTCCAGAGGCTGAGTAAATCGTGTCTGAATTCACAGAGCCCACTGAGGTAGACGCTGTCGATCAAGACATTCAGGAGATGCCTTCTGACAAGGTTGCTGATCTTGTCGAGTACATCGTCTGTGGTCTTGTCGATAATGAAGATGCTGTTGCACTCGACGTCACCGATCGCGAGGATGGAGCCTTGATTGAGGTTTCTTGCTCTGAGGAAGACGCTGGACGTGTCATCGGCCGCAAGGGTAGAACCATTAAGGCTATTCGTACTTTGGCTCGTGCTCTTGGCCAGCGTGTTGGCACCTCTGTTGATGTCGAGGTTGTAGGCTAATTTTGCGTAAACACTGGCGAGCAATTGCTCAAATTGTTAAAACGCATGGTAAAAGAGGGGAGGTTGTGACGGTTCCCGTTCACAGCCTTCCTTCTCTTATAGCTGAAGGCATGACAGTTGTTCCTGTTCCGCCTGCGCTTAAGGGACCAAGGAAGTTCTCAGTTGTCTCTGTTGAGTCAGATGATAGAGAAGGTAGTCTTGTCACTTTTGAAGATGTAACTACCATCTCTGATGCAGAAGAGCTTATTGGTAAAACGCTTCTGGTAGAAGAAGATTGTCTTCCAGAAAACTTTGGTCTGGTAAATACTTCTCTGCTTGTTGGTAGGGAAGTACG
>JABZHU010000096.1:0-4937 GCA_015258705.1 Atopobium sp.
AGTCATAGCAACATTGGCTTCATGGGTATCTGCACGCACGTTTGTGTAGTTCTTGCAAATCCAATTGAAAATAAAGGTGGCAATTCCGCATCCTGTACATTTAACAGCCACTCGGTGAATAACAACGTAATCCATGTTGTTTATCCAAGCGCCTTCAGCAATATTGACGTATGCCTCGTCAGGACCGGGTAAGAGCGAGAAACAACCAATAATTTCTTCAGATGTTTCATCTTCAGTGACTACAAAAAGGCCACACCTTTCATAATCAGCAACAGCATCTTCTAAAAGAGGATAGTTCTCATTCCATTGAAACGTGTTATTTTGTTGATACATAGTCTGACGACCTATGTCGTATAAATCTGCGACAGCGCTGAGGTCTTTAGCAGAGGCTCTTCTAATAAACATTAGAAGAGCCTGATGTTCAATGTTTTAGCAATACTTTGGCCAGGCTCAAGGCTTATGATGCCTGGTTTGTGTTCAAAGACGCCATCAGTGTCAACGGTATCTGCAATGCCACACCATGGCTCAAGAGCAACAAATGGACAACCAGAAGCAGCACTCCAAATGCCCAGATAATCAAAGCCTTCAAAATCCATTTGAATACCATGAGCCTCAGAAGGAGCTTCTGTGCTAGCCGCAAGTGTAATGCGTCTATCAGGAACGTCTTCAAGTGTGATGGTCTTCTCGCGATCAATAAGTTCCCAAGACAAGGGGAGCGTATCAGAGTCCACGATAAGCCTCTGTGGAGTTGTGTAATCGCAAAGACCCTCATCAGTAATAGAGGGGCCGTAGCTGGTCCAGGAGCGCGTAAATAAGAGGTGATACTGGTCCAAAGAGGCTGCCTCAACACCAGGGATCGGAATGTTGAACGCGGGGTGAGCGCCAAGGGTGAACGGCAGTACAACGTTTGCAGGATTGGTGACCTTATACGATTGCGTCAGCGTATCACCAGCTACCGAGAAGATCAGCTTAAGTTCAAAGTCATAGGGATAAGACTTGCGAGTCTCTTCGGTACTTTTTAGCTGGAGCGTTACAGAAGAGGGACTCTGCTCGACAACCTCAAACTGGTTGAGGCGAGCAAGTCCATGACGTGCAAGAGAGATGGTGCCTTCCGCAGACTCTGCCTTGCTGTCTTTTAAGACACCAACAATGGGGAAGAGGATGGGAGCACGTCTTGGCCACCAGTTGGAATCTCCCTGCCAGAGGTATTCGGACTCACCTTTACGTAAGCTCATAAGCTGTGCGCTCATGGTGTCAATTGAAGCGGTAAGAGAGTTGCTAGAAATAGAAATAATTTCAGACATAAATGCCTCCAGCTAAAGAATAAGCCAGCCTCTTTTGAGACTGGCTTAGTATACCAAGTTAGAAGAGCAGAAAGACTAGTTGTTGTCTGCCATCTGAGCCTGTACAGCAGTGATTGCAACAACACCAACAATATCGTCAGCGGAGCAACCACGGGAGAGGTCGTTAACAGGACGAGCAATGCCCTGAAGGATTGGACCGTATGCCTCAGCACCACTGAAGCGCTGAACAAGCTTGTAGCCAATGTTGCCAGCCTCAAGGTTAGGGAAAACCAGGATGTTTGCGTTTCCTGCTACCTTAGAGAATGGAGCCTTGAGCTTACCAACCTCAGGAACAAGAGCTGCGTCAAGCTGAAGATCGCCGTCGAGTGCAAGCTCAGCGTTTTTCTCGTGAGCAAGCTTTGTGGCCTCCTGGACCTTCTCGGCAGTTGCACCGCCAGCAGAGCCCATAGTGGAGTAGGAGAGCATGGCAATGCGAGGCTCGTCGCTCATGAATGCGCGCCAAGAATCAGCGGAAGCAAGAGCAATCTCGGAGAGCTCCTCTGCAGATGGATCAATGTTAAGACCGCAGTCAGCAAAGAGCAGGGTGCCGTCCTCGCCAAAGTCAGTAGTGGTGCTCATGATGAAGAATGCAGAAACAAGCTTGGTGCCAGGAGCGGTCTTGATGATCTGCAGTGCAGGCCTCAAGGTATTTGCAGTAGAGTGGCAAGCGCCAGAAACCAGACCGTCGGCATCGCCCATCTTGACCATCATGGTTGCAAAGTAGGTAGCGTCATTCATCTGCTTGCGAGCTTCCTCAATGGTGACGCCCTTGCGAGCACGAAGTTCAGCAAACTTCTGAGCATATGCCTCATGGCGCTCGTCAGTAGCAGGGTCTACTACCGTTGCGCCTGGAACAGTAATCTGCTCAGGATCGCCAAGAATAATGACCTTTGCAATACCTTCTGCAACAATCTTCTGAGCTGCATCGATGGTACGCTGGTCCTCGCCCTCTGGAAGAACAATAGTCTTTACGTCGGACTTAGCGGTTTCTTTCATACGGTCAAGAAACTTGCTCATGTGTCGTGCTCCAATCATACTTTGACATTTGTGCCTCGTTGAATTTTGCACTTCTCAGCTTGTAGTTTGTATAAAAGCTAGACACAAAAAGCCAAGAAATGCATTTTCATACCAGTTGCATATTTTACGCCTAACGGCAGAGCTTTGCGCCCCGCATGACTCACTTTATGGTCACGTGTTAAAATGAGTGAAGTTTCACATACAAATCCTGCGCACTTAGGCGCACACGGAGGTTTACATGTCTATCAATCATGGTCTTCCTGCCGGTTTTAACCCCGACAACTACGACGTTATTGTTGTTGGAGCTGGATATGCAGGCGCAGTTGTTGCTCGTCGTATGGCAGAAAACTGCAATTCAAAGGTAGCAATCTTTGAGCGCAGAAACCACATTGCCGGTAACGCTTACGATCGCCTTGATGACGCAGGCGTTCTTGTTCACGAGTACGGTCCACACATCTATCACACCATGAGTGACCGTGTTCACCAGTTCCTCTCGCGCTTTACTGAGTGGACTAACTACCAGCACAAAGTTCTGGCTAATATTAACGGCCAGCTGATGCCTGTTCCTTTTAACCACCAGTCTTTGAAGCTTGCTTTTGGAGAAGAGCGTGGCGAGAAACTCTATCAGAAGCTGGTTCTCACGTTTGGCGAGAACGTCAAAGTTCCTATCATGGAGCTTCGCGAGAAGAACGATCCAGATCTGGAAGAGATTGCTGACTACGTTTACGAGAACGTTTTTCTGCATTACACCATGAAGCAGTGGGGAAAGACTCCAGACCAGATTGACAAGTCCATCACAGGTCGCGTTCCAATTTTTGTCGGCGATGATGACCGTTACTTCCCAGGTGCAACCTATCAGGGCATGCCAAAAGAGGGCTACACCAAGCTCTTTGAGAACATGCTTGACCATGATTTGATTGACGTCTTCCTAGATGTTGATGTCCGTGACATCTTGAAGCTCACCGCTTCTAACGTGGCTGTTTGCGAGAAGCCATTTGCAGGTGAGGTAATCTATACCGGTCCTCTGGATGAGCTCTTCAACCTTGATCAGGGCGCTCTGCCATATCGTACGCTTGATATGCAGTTTGAGACGCTTGATCAGGACCAGTTCCAGCCTGTTGGTACCGTCAATTACACCACCAGCGAGGACTTCACTCGTATCACTGAGTTCAAGAATATGACTGGTCAGGTTCTTCCTGGTAAAACAACTATCATGCGTGAGTACTCACACGCCTATGTTCCAGAGAGTGGCCAGACTCCTTATTACGCTATTCTCGAGCCAGAAAATCAGGAGCTGTATCGCTCTTACAAGGAGCGCACTTCTGGCATTTTGAACTTCCACGCAGTTGGTCGTCTTGCTGAGTATCGTTACTACGATATGGATGGCGTTGTTGCTTCTGCTTTGGAACTTTCTGACGAGCTTATTGCTCATCAGGCATAGGGAGCTTGCATGAATAAGACAATCACCTTTGGTATTCCATGCTATAACTCTTCTGAGTACATGGATCACTGCATTGAATCTATTCTTGAGGGCTCTGATTATGCCGATGACGTGCAGATCGTTATTGTTGATGACGGCTCTGTAAAGGATGATACTGCCGCTAAAGCTGATGCTTGGCAGGAGCGTTACCCCAACATCATCAAGGCAGTCCATCAAGAGAACGGCGGCCACGGCATTGCTGTTATGAAGGCTGTTTCTCATGCTGATGGTGTGTACTTCAAAAACATTGACTCAGATGACTGGGTAGATGGTGATGCTCTGAAGACCTTCCTTCAGCAGCTTCGCACCTTTATTGCTTCTGATAATCCTGTTGACCTGGTACTCTCCAACTACGTCTATGAGCACGTTGAGGACAACACACAGAACTTTGTAGATTATCGCGATGCCGTTCCTACCAACAAGATTATTGGCTGGGAAGAGATTGGCCGCTTCAAGCTGTCTCAGTACCTTTTGATGCACGCAATTACCTACCGCGTTGAGGTTCTGCGCTCTGCAAATATCCAGATGCCTGAGCATACCTTCTATGTGGATAACGTCTATGCGTATGTTCCATTCCCTAAGGTAAAGACTATCTATTACGTTGATGTTGACCTGTATCGTTATTTCATTGGTCGAGATGATCAATCAGTTAACGAGAAGGTCTTAACAAGCCGCGTTGATCATTATTGGCGCGTAGCGCGCAATATGATGCACGCATATCATATTTACGACGACATCTCTTCTCCACGTCTTCAGACGTACATGATGAGTTACTTCACTATCATCATGGCTATCTGCTCAGTCTTTTCTAAGATGAGCGACCGTGAGGATGCTATGGATCAGTTGGAGGAGCTCTGGGATGAGCTTCGCGCTTATGACAAGAAAATGTACCGCAAGGCTCGCTACGGTCTTGTAGGCACTGCTACAAACCTTCCTGGCAAGATTGGCAAGACAGTCACTATTGGTGGCTATCGTGTAGCTCAGAAGGTTGTTAAGTTCAACTAAACGTTCTTTCAAACCTAAAAGCAAAACCCTCGCATCCTGAACTGCCTCCCATTTCTTGGACATAAGAAATGGGAGGCAGTTCATATGCGGGT
>JABZHU010000097.1:0-4932 GCA_015258705.1 Atopobium sp.
GGGGTCCTCACTATAACGAGCTATAAGTTCGTACACCTCAGCCTCTGGAGCGTCGCTTAAACGAGCAATTATATCTTTAGCAGAATCAGCCATGTTTTCTCCAAACCACATGACAATGGTACTAAAAAAGCCGCCCGGAGGCGGCTTTAAAGAGCATATGAAGTTGATTAGCGCTTCTCGCGAAGACGAGCAGCCTTACCAACACGATCGCGCAGGAAGTAGAGCTTAGCGCGGTGAACAACACCGTGGCGAAGAACCTCAAGCTTAGCAATCTTTGGTGAGTGAAGTGGGAAAGTACGCTCAACACCAATGCCAAAGCTAATCTTACGAACGGTAAAAGTCTCACGGGAACCCTCACCGGAAAGACGAATGATGTCGCCCTGGAAGACCTGCTCACGAGTACGGTCACCCTCGACAATGCGATAGTGAACCTTTACGTTGTCACCAACGCGGACCTCAGGAATGTCCTCGCGGATCTGCTGACGCTCAATAGCGCGAATGTAATCCATTGTTTCCTCATCTCTAGAGGTGCCGACGCCCTTGCGAACGACACATAGTTAACACACAGACGGAAAGTATACGTGAATACTTTCCACTGTACAAGGGTTAGTTTGGATAAAACTTACTTTACATATCTTCTTTTACCCCAGGAACGAGGCAAACGAAGATCTTCAAACACTCTTGTTGCGTATCTATCGGTCATACCAGACACGTAATCTGCCACTTGGATTTCTGGATGATCAAAGTCATGACACTTATATTCTGCGGGAACCTCATCTAAATGGTTAACAAAGTAATCAAACAGCTCAATGATGAGGTCATATGCCTTGGGTTCTTCGTATTTTGCGTCTCCTGATGCGTACAGATTAGCAAACAGGAATGCTCTCATGGTCATCATAGCGCCCCACATGGAGTCGGTCATTTTAATGTCGCCTACGCGAGAGCTCTCAGAGACAATATCGTGAACCATATTTTCAATGCGCTCAGGTGAGCTATTTCCAAGAACCTCTCGAGCTTCAGTTGGGAGATACTCCTCCGAAAGAAGTCCTGCTCGTTTTGCGTCATCAATATCGTGTGTTACATACGCAATACGGTCCGAAATGGCAACAATTCTTCCTTCTGCTGTTTCTGCACGTAGATTACCTGAATGGCATCTAATACCATCAATAACCTCATGAGAAAGATTAAGACCCTGACCGTCTTTCTCCAGATACTCAACAATGCGAGCACTCTGCTGATTATGGGCAAAAATATATTCATTTTCTGGAGCATCGGGGTCCATTCCCCTATACAAGCTAATGGCGTGCGAAAGCGCCTTCTCGCCAATATGGCCAAACGGCGTATGACCTAAATCATGTCCGAGTGCAATTGCCTCAGTCAGGTCTTCGTTTAAGCCAAGAGGACGCGCAATTGAGCGCGCAATCTGCGAAACCTCAAGCGTATGAATAAGACGAGTCCTATAGTGATCCCCTTCTGGGGCGAGAAAAACCTGTGTCTTGTGAGCAAGTCTTCTGAAGCTCTTGCTATGCAAAATACGGTCTCTATCACACTGATAACAGGTACGGTACTGGTCAGGTTCCTCTGCAATCGCACGACCTTTACTTTGATCAGAAAAAGCCGCTTCAGGAGATAAGATTTGATGCTCGCGAGCTTCAAGATCTTCTCGTCTAATGGATAACATAGAACCTCCTTGTACCTGCATCTTTACCTCATAATAGCAGGATATTACTATCTAGCAAAAGAGGGCGACCGAAGCCGCCCTCTAGAGTTTATTGCAGTGTGTCTAGAAGAAAACCTACTTTGTAGCAATCTTCTGTGGACCACCGTTAGCCTGAATCTTAGCCTGTGCTGCAGCAAGACGTGCAATTGGTACACGGTATGGTGAGCAGGAGACATAGTCAAGACCAAGGTTGTAGTACATGTGGATAGACTCTGGATCGCCACCGGTCTCACCGCAGACACCAATGGTGAGGTTAGGATTACCCTTACGGCCACCCTCAACGCCCATGCGGACAAGCTCTGCGACACCCTTATCAAGGGTTGCAAATGGGTTGGTCTTAACAATCTTGCGCTCAAGATAGAGAGGCATGAATGCGGACTCAACGTCGTCACGAGAGAAGCCAAGGCAAGTCTGGGTGAGGTCGTTAGTACCGAAGGAGAAGAAGTCTGCGTGCTTAGCAATCTCCTCAGACATGATAGCTGCACGTGGAAGCTCGATCATGGTACCAACTGGGATGTTGAGCTCAACACCGTACTCATCAGCAACCTGCTTGATGGTCTCCTCAACCTCTTCACGGACCTGGATGAGCTCCTCTTCGAAGCCAACCAGAGGAACCATGATCTCTGGGCGAGGGTCAAGACCAACGCGCTTGAGCTCTGCGGCTGCGCTTGCGATAGCGCGAACCTGCATAACGTTGAGCTCTGGGTAGACAAGGCCAAGGCGGCAGCCACGGAGGCCGAGCATTGGGTTTGCCTCCTGGAAGGCGTCAAACTTAGCGAGAAGAGCACGCTTTGCAGCGGCGTCCTTACCCTGCTCCTCATCATGAGCAATCTCAACGTCAAGCTCACGTGGGGAATCAAGGAACTCATGCAGTGGTGGGTCAAGAAGACGGACAACAACGTCTTTGCCGTCCATTACCTTGAACATACCAAGGAAGTCACCCTTCTGAGCACGGCCAAGCTGCTCGATAGCAAGCTGCTTAACGTCCTCAGAGTCTGCAAGAATGAAGTCCTGAATGAGGTGCTTACGCTCACCAAGGAACATGTGCTCTGTACGGTCAAGACCAATTGCCTCAGCGCCGTTATCAACGGAAGTCTGAGCATCTGCTGGGTTATCAGCGTTTGCACGTACGCCAATGACGCGACCACGGGACTCGTCAAGGCGGACCTCATCTGCCCATGCAAGGATGGTCTGGAGGTCACCAGAAAGCTCTGGCTGGACAAGCTCAACAGCACCAAGGATGACGTCACCAGTGGTACCGTCGATGGAGATAACATCGCCCTCGTTAACAACAAGGCCGGAATCAGCAACGGTGAAGCGCTTGTTAGCAGCGTCAATGCGAAGTGTATCAACACCGCAGACGCAAGGAGCGCCCATACCACGAGCAATAACAGCTGCGTGGCTGGTCTTGCCACCGTGGGAAGTTAGGATGCCCTCTGCAGCAACCATGCCGTGGAGGTCATCTGGAGTGGTCTCCCAGCGGACAAGAATACAAGGCTTGCCTGCCTCTGCAAAAGCCTCAGCGTCTGCAGAAGAGAAGACTGCAGCACCAACAGCTGCACCAGGAGAAGCGTTAAGACCCTTTGCAATGGTCTCATACTCAGCGTTAGGATCAAACTGTGGGTGCAGAAGCTGATCGAGCTGCTCAGGAGCAACACGAGAAACAGCCTGCTCCTTAGTAATACGACCCTCTTCGTACATCTGAATTGCAACCTTGAGTGCAGAGAGAGCAGTACGCTTACCAACACGAGTCTGAAGCATCCAGAGCTTACCATTCTCAATGGTGAACTCGATGTCCATCATGTCTGCGTAGTGATCCTCAAGAATCTCAAAGACGTGGAAGAGCTCCTCGCCTGCCTCCTTGAGTGCAGGAACCTTAACGAGGTCTGCAATAGGCTCAGTATTACGAATACCAGCAACAACGTCCTCGCCCTGAGCGTTGATCAGGAAGTCGCCGTAGCGCTCGTTAGTACCATCTGCAGGGTTACGAGTAAATGCAACGCCAGTTGCAGAAGTCTCACCCTTGTTACCAAAGACCATGACCTGAACGTTAACTGCAGTACCAAGCTCATCAGGAATCTTGTTCTGCTTGCGGTAAAGGATTGCGCGGTCGTTCATCCAAGAACCAAAGACTGCCTGCTCAGCAAGGCGGAGCTGGAGGTAAGGATCAGATGGGAAGACAGCGTAGCCGTTCTTGGAGACCTCTGGGTGCTCCTTAACGTCAACGTTTGCAGCAAAGATACCCTTGAACCAAGTTACAAGGTCACGAAGGTCATTTGCATCCAGCTCTGTATCAAGCTTAACGCCCTTCTCGGCCTTCTTAGCAGCAATTGCGTCCTCAAAGAGCTGTCCAGAGACGCCCATAACAACGCCAGAGAACATCTGAACAAAACGACGGTAAGAGTCCCAAGCAAAGCGCTCATTACCAGTCTGCTTAATGAGGCCCTGAACGGACTCATCGTTAAGACCAAGGTTAAGAACAGTGTCCATCATGCCAGGCATGGAGAATGGAGCACCGGAACGGACGGAGACAAGCAGTGGATCTTCTGCATCGCCGAGCTTCTTGCCCATGCGCTCCTCAAGGGTAGCCATAGCTGCGTCAATCTCATCAGTGACGCCCTCAGGCCAGACGTTGCCATTGTTGGAATAAGCAACGCAAGTTTGGCAAGTAATTGAGAATCCTGGAGGTACAGGCAGACCAATCTTAGACATCTCTGCAAGGTTTGCACCCTTGCCACCAACAATCCACTTTGCCTCTTCTACGGATGCGCCAGCGACCTCAGTAACATCGTTACCGGCGTGGTCCTTTCCGAAGCTGTAAACGTGCTTCTCGGACATAACACTCCAAACTCTCAAACTGTCACACGCAAAGCGTGCACCAACACAATTGAACGCAAAGACATCAAACCAAACAAAGTAGGTTCTGTCCTCACATTCATAGTATGTTACCAACCTACACCATTCATCTGAACAAAATAACGGTGAGCGGTCAATATCGACCGTTCACAGAATGATTTGTAAACTTATGGTTGCAAATTGTGAAATTCTCCATAAAGAAAATGAGCACCCAAAATGGATACTCATTTAACTTTTTGATATTTTGAGGCGTCAGTACTCTCTTAGCGAGTAACTCCCTCAAAGAATGCGCCAATTGCGTGGCTTGGCTCTTCGCCGGTAAGCGTAGAAATAACGTTTACCGCTGGTCCCAGAAG
>JABZHU010000098.1:0-4900 GCA_015258705.1 Atopobium sp.
GCCGTAAGAGTACGTAATTACTTGTAATAGTTTCAGGAGGATTTATGCGCCACATCAAGACGCTTCAGAGAATTGCGTGCACGCTTGCGCTTGCGCTTGTTGCAGTTCTTGCAGTTTCTGCACCAAAACTTGCATTTGCAGACAGTATTGATACATCTACACCAGGTGTAAAGGTTTCTGTTTTCTCGGCTGACGGTAATGCCGATACATCCAAGGTCCTTACAGACAACCCTCAGCATTCTGGCCACCAGACCCCTGTTCCTGGTCAGTATGGTGAGATTGTCGTTCGCGTTGGTCAGACCATTAGAGACACCGGTGCGTATTCTCACTACACCACTACTCGCCCTGGTTTTGCACCTTTTGGTGTAACCACTACGCTAGTCACCGCAGGCGCTTATCCTGAGCTCCCTGCTACCGACTACGATTTTACCTATGCTTTCTATGGAAACAGCAATACCGTTACTAACAACGGTGGTCAGTTCTATTTTGAGTTCACTGGTCGTAAGGTAACTCCTGCTAACCAGCCTGTTACGGCATTCTTCCTTGTAACCATGCAGGGAGATTCAACGGACCCTGCTAACGTTGGCGGTAATACCACTCACCTCATGTGGGTTGGCTACCACATCCACGTTATTCCAGCAGAGACTACCCCAACTCCTACACCTACGCCAACGCCATCCGCAGTTAACCAGCTCATTTACGATGCAAATGGCGGTACCATCTACGGCAACGCAACTTATACAGAGTCCAAGACTCCAAATAACCCTCGCACCTATGGTTTTGCTGAGTACAACATCATTGAGGACCTGCCTGTCCGCGATGGCTATAAGTTTGAGTTCTGGAAACGTTCTTACGTTGATAACCACTTCCGCTACGTTGGCGCTTCTGCTGTTCCTGCAGATGCAAACAACAATCCAGCTGGTGATAAGCGCTATGTTTCTGAGACTACGGTCTTTAACATGAGAAGCCCTTATACCCTGACTGCTGTTTGGAACCAGGAGTATGAGCTCAGCTACGACGCAAACGGCGGTACTGGCGCACCTGCAGCACAGAGCGGTTATTTTGGTATTGATAGCAACACCGCTGATTCTCTTACTGATCCAATGAACGAGACTGTTTCTGCAACCGTCCCAACTCGTGATGGCTACATCTTCAAGGGTTGGAAGCTTGACGGTACTACCTACCAGGCAGGAGACCAGGTGACCCTTACCACCACCACTCCTAAGGTTGTTCTTGTTGCAGAGTGGGAGCCAGAGCCAGTTGCTCCTGTTACCCCAGAAAACCCTGTAACTCCAGAAAACCCTAGCACCCCAAGCACTCCAGGTACCCCTGGTGGTCCTCTTGCTCCAAGCTTCCCAGGCGCCCCAAATCCAGCAGCTATCCCATACTATGGCGGTCCTGCACTTCCATACACTGGTGATGAGAACCACACACTCAGCGCTATTGTTATGGCATGTGTTGCAGGTGGCGTGATTGCATTGGCTGTTGTTGCGCGCGCAAAGAGCCGTCAGGCGAACTCCATGAACTAAGGCAAGCGTTTGGGCTAGAAGATCTTCTCGCCATACGTGAGCATGGATTCGATAGACACGTTCTTGCAGATAAACCGGTCTTCTTTTGAGGACCGGTTTTTTAATTGTGGAGTGGAAGCAAAGTGGCGCAATTAATGTCCGGTTATCGGGGTACACTTTTAGTCTAAGAATGATTGACACAAGGACGGCGTAATGCAGATTGATCTTGAAGGTTTGAATCCCGCTCAACACCAGGCAGTTATGACTACTCAGGGACCACTGTTGGTTCTTGCAGGAGCTGGCTCGGGCAAGACGCGTGTTTTGACGTTTAGAATTGCGCACATGATTGCTGACGAGGGAGTCCGTCCTTGGCAGATTCTTGCTATTACGTTTACTAACAAGGCTGCAGCAGAGATGCGTGAGCGCCTTGAGGCGCTGCTTCCTAACAATATTCGCGGCATGTGGGTCTGCACGTTCCACGCTATGTGCGTTCGTTTGCTCAGAGAAGATGGCGAGCGTCTTGGTTATGGCTCCAATTTTGCCATCTATGATGATGACGATTCAAAGCGCCTGGTAAAGACCATTCTGTCTGATTTGGATATTGACGTCCGTCAGTTTCCGCTCAATTCCATTCGTTCTAAGATTTCTGCTGCTAAAAATGCCCTTTTGTATCCCGATGATGTAGAGGCGCAAGCAGCAAGTCCTATGGATCACGTGGTAGCCCGCGTGTATCGTGCGCTCCAGACGCGTCTGGACAAAGCTAATGCTATGGACTTTGATGATCTTCTCATCAAGGCGTTTGAACTGCTCTCCAAGTACCCAGACGTGCTTGCTAAGTACCAGGAGCGTTTCCGTTATATCAACGTTGACGAGTATCAGGATACCAACGGCGTCCAGTACGCAATTACCAAGCTTTTGGCATCCAAGTATCGCAATCTTATGGTTGTTGGCGATGATGACCAGTCCATTTATTCGTGGCGTGGTGCAGACATCAAAAACATCTTGGCGTTCGAGAAAGACTATGAGGAAGCGGTTGTAGTTAAGCTAGAGCAAAACTACCGCTCAACGGGCCATATTTTGGCCGCTGCCAACGCGGTTGTTGCGCACAACTCTCACCGCAAGCCAAAGCGTCTTTTTACCGATGAGGGAGATGGCGAGAAAATCCAGGTGTATCAGGCATCTGATGAGCGTGATGAGGGTGCCTGGATTGGCTCCGAGATAGAAAAACTGCACGATAAGGGTACATCATACGACAACATTGCCGTCTTCTATCGCACCAACGCCCAGTCTCGTATTCTCGAAGATATGTTGCTTAGAGCTGGTGTTCCTTACAAGATTGTTGGCGGTACTCGATTCTTTGATCGCGCAGAAATCAGAGATGTCATGGCGTACCTCAAAGTTGTCGTCAACCCCGATGATGACATGGCTGCGCTGCGCGTTATTAACACGCCTCGTCGCGGTATTGGCGCAACCAGTATTCAGAAGATTCAGACATACGCACTGCATAACGGCTTGTCGTTCTTCTCGGCATGTGAAGCATGCGTGATGGAAGAGGGCATTTTTACCGCAAAGGTAAGAAATGCGCTGGTAGAGTTCACGTCTGCTATTGAGCACGGCCGTCATATTGACGGTGAGCTTGATGAGGTAGTTGAGGCAATTATTGACCGCTCAGGTCTTATTCGTGCACTTGAAGCTGAGCATACCATTGAGGCTGACGGACGTATCGAGAACATTCGAGAGTTCTTTGGTGTTGCAGCAGAGTTTGATGAATCTCACGACGACGTTGAAGAAACGCTTGAGAGCCTGCAGCAGCTCAGAGAAGCTGGAGCGCTTGATGCGCAAGATGCAGCTTCGCTGAGTGAGGCTGGTTTTGATGCTACTACCGGCGCACTCGCTGGTGCTGCTGTAGAGACAGCTCCTGCGCCTCAGGAGGAGAGCTTGCATCCACAGGTTGTGGCAGAGAAGCTCCCGGCCTTTATGGAATGGCTGGCGCTTCGCTCTGACCTGGATAGCTTGGATGGTTCTACCTCTGCAGTAACGCTCATGACCATTCACGCTGCAAAGGGTCTGGAATTTCCTGCAGTTTTTGTTGCTGGTATGGAGGAGGGAATCTTCCCTCATGCAAATTATGAGGCAGAAGCAGCTCAGTTAGAAGAAGAGCGCAGACTTGCCTATGTTGCCATTACGCGTGCGCGCAAGCGTCTGTATTTGACGTACGCATCTACCAGAAGGACTTACGGCTCTGTTCAGGCAAATCCTGTATCGCGTTTTGTGGGAGAGATTCCTCAAGAGCACGTAAAAGCTATTGGTGTTGGTTCTGCAGGTTTTTCTGGAGTTGGTTGGGCAAAGCGAGGAGACCGTCATGGAACCTTTGGCTCTGGTCGCGGCTCCGAGGTCTACGGTGGAAACGTTTTTGGTTCTCGCACGCGCTCTACCGGCGGTGCTCCAGCTCCACGTACAGCTCCTATTCAGAAAGACCCAGCCCGCGCTTCTGCAAGTTTTGCTGTTGGAGACCAGGTTTCTCACAAGACCTTTGGCCCAGGCGTTGTTTTAGCAGTTCAGGGCGATACTATTGAGGTTAAGTTTACGCGTACTAATAAGACAAAGAAGCTCATGAAGGGCTTTGCTCCAATAGTTAAAATTGAGGGATAGCCATGGTATTGATGCATGACGGTTTGATTTTGGGTCTTACTCCACAAGATTTCATTTTCAGAGTAATTACTTTTGTAGTTGTGTTTTTTATTGCATTTTTGGCTGAGCATTTTGCAATAAAGCTCTCAAGAAAGGCCTTGGATTCATCTAAACTGCCCTCGGCATCTATCTTTGTCAACATACTGCGCGGAGTTATCTGGGCGTTTGCTATTCTCGCGGTATTGCAGCCTGTTTTTGGTATTCAACCAACAGCGTTTGTAACCGCCTTGGGAGTTACCTCCATTGCCTTGTCTTTTGGCCTGCAGGACACCATTTCTAACCTGGTGGGCGGATTGGGTCTCATGCTGGGAGGCGTAGTTAAACCTGGAGATAAGGTAAGCATTGGAACTATCTCCGGTGAGGTTATTGACATGAATTGGCGCTCTACCATAGTTCGTGCTCGTGGAGGTAGGGTAGACATCATTCCTAATTCAGTACTTAATAAAACAGCACTTGCGCATCGTACCAGGTGGGATATGACAGAGGTGCCCATTACTATAGTGCTTAAACCAACCGTTGATCTGAATGCGGTAACGCAAGAAATAACAGAAATTGTTCAAGAGGTAGTTGCACCTCAGCTTGATAGAACACTTCCTATTGAGGTTGAAGCATCAAGCATTGCAGAGACAGGCATCAAGGTAATCATTCATGTTCACATCAAAGACGATGCAAACGAAATGAGTGTACGAGACAAAATTGTA
>JABZHU010000003.1:0-21722 GCA_015258705.1 Atopobium sp.
ATATCTTACTAAGATAGTAATTCCACTTGTGGAATATGTCAACGAGAAATTCTGAAAACTTTGATTACTTTCTATTTGCAATCACAACTACCCGCCACGGACGTGAAGATTATGATGTCAAAAGTAGTTCACATGCGATATACTTTTGCCATGGCAATTATCGACGACATATACGCAAACGTGGACGACTTCGGACTCGTCACCTCCGCCGAGGCGAAGGAGTTCGGCATCCCCAACACCGAGCTCGTCCAGCAGGAGCGGCGCGGTAAGCTCGTACGTGTCGCCCGGGGCGTCTACAGGATGCCCGTCTGGCCCCATCAAGAGGCCGCCCCCTACGCCATCGCAGTGAAGGCCGCGGGCGAGGGGGCCTACCTCTGGGGCGAGTCCGTCGTGGCGCTGCTGGGCCTCACCCCCACTGACCCCACCCGCATCTGGGTCGCCTCCCCAAGGAGGATTAGGCGCGACGTCGGCCAGGGCGTCACCGTGCTGGGCATGCGCCAGGGAGAGAGCACCACGCACTACGAGGGCGTACGCTGCCAGCGCGCGGCCGATGCCATCCGCGCCGCCGCGCCGAGACTCGGGCGCGAGCGGGCGCATGAGGCTGCGGAGACGGCCCAGCACGAGGGGTACATAACTAGCGGGGAGATGGACGACCTGAGGGAGGAGCTCTCATGACCGCGAAGAGGCCGAACAGTATGCGCCACCTCGACGACGCAATCCGCAGGGAGTGCGGGGGAAACCAGGCTGCCTACGTGAGGCTGCGCACGCTCATGGCCAACGCCGTCGTCGCGGGGATGCTGCCCGACGGGGTTGTGAAGGGAGGGAGCGCCATCAAGACGCGCTACACCACCGACCTCGACACCGCGACCGCCACCGACCCCGCCTCCTACGCCGATCTCCTCGGAGCGGCACTTGCCCGCGGCTGGGAGGGCTTCACGGGGCGGGTCGTTCCCAGGGAGCCCGCACACCCGAAGGACGTGCCGGAGGAGTACGTCATGCGGCCTTTCGACGTAAGGCTCTCCTACCTCGGCAAGCCATGGTGCACAGTCCCGCTCGAGGTGGGACACGATGAGATAGGCGACGCCGACGCAGCAGACTGGATCGACCTCGAGGACGCGGACGCGGCGTTCGCAGCGCTCGCCCTCCCCAGCCCGGGGAGGGCGCCACTCATGACGCTGGAGCACCAGGTGGCCCAGAAGCTGCACGCCGTCACCGGGACGGGCGACAGGGTGCGCGACCTCGTCGACCTACAGGTCATGTTCTCGAACAGCGACATAGACCTCGCTGCGACGAAGCGCACGTGCGAGAGGCTCTTTGCCTACAGGCAGAGGCAGGCCTGGCCGCCGACGGTCGAGGCTCGCGAGGGGTGGGATGAGCAGTACCAGGCGCTCGCCGAAGGCATGGTGGTCATCCAGGACGTCGGCGAGGCGATTGAGTGGGCCAACACGCTCGTCTCGCGAATCGCCACGGCGTAGCCCCACGGCGGCCGCAGGCCCGCATCGTGAACTGTCTCCCCTTTCTTGGACATAAGAAATGGGAGGTTTTATGTTTTGCGCGCTTCCCGCACTCAACAGGCTAAAGCCTCAAAAAAGACTCTGCCATTTCTGGCAGAGTCCTAACATGCGATTATCGTATGTTTTCCGTTGCTTCAGCGTTACCTATTACAGGGCAGAAGCGGCGTGCTAACTGCACTTTCACGAGTATCGTCGCGCTCATCATATGCGTCGTAAGGAGCCTTAGGGTCATGAACTTTGACAGGTTTATTGACGTTGCAGACTTCGTCAGTATGGGCAAAGGCAAAGTTGATGTCATCTGCCCAACCTGTATGGCCGGTGATAATTTTGGGGTTAAGTCCGCGCTGGCGCAGGATTCCCTCTAGCTTTGCAAGCGATTCAATAGCAAGTTTATTGTCTTCCGCAAGCTTGTTGATAAAGCTATAACCGCCGTCAGCGCCAAACCAAATGGTATCTGCAGAGAATAAATACTCATCATCAATCAGGTACACCACATGTCCCCAGGTATGGCCAGGGACCAGAATTGCTTCAATTTTTATGCCATCAATTTCAAGCACTTCTCCATCGTGCAGAAGTGTCTTTTTGTTTGGAATGATTACCTTTGGTAGCTTGAACCAGCCATTCATTACACGGCGACGGACTTCTCCTGTTAAATATCTATTCTCAACATCGCCAATATAAACCTGTGCATGGCTAAAGAGCTGATCACTATCAGCCTCAATTGCACCAATATGGTCAGTGTCCAGGTGAGTAATCAGGATGTGCTGAATCTCTTTAGGGTCAATTCCCAGCCAGTCCATCTTTTCTTGCAGGCGATCGTAGCTGTATCCTGCGTCAATCATGATGGTAGTGTTACCTTTAGTGTAGAAGAAGATGTTGGCCACATACTCGCGCACGCATCTCACGTGCTCATCAATGGCACCTGTGTTAAGGGGCTTAAATATCTCTTTGCCGCGATACACCCATGACATCAGCACTTTTTGAAACCTTGAAGCGCTCTTTGACATTGCTTCGCCTCGATTCTATTTTTATCCCCGGCGTCATTTGATTTGAAAAGCAATCCACTAGCTCGGCAAACTATACGTGCAGAAAATGATGTCTGAACTTGCCTTTTAACTTTTGTTAGATTTTGCTAACTAAATATTACCCCTCTACCGTCTGCAATCTTTGATTTTCCGATGAACGGATAAAAGCTAGACGCCAACGCAAAAATAGATCCTGAACAGCAAAAGCCGCACTCCAAATAAATCGGAGTGCGGCTTAAATTGCAAATATGCAACATACCGTTGCATACAAATGAAAGTACTCATGAATCACGGGGTTTCTCGTCATTCATGAGTAAAGAATGTATGGTGGAGGTGCGGAGAATCGAACTCCGGTCCAAAGCAAATCCTAGGCAGGTGTCTCCAAGCTCAGTTACTAATTAAATCTCAAGTACCGCACACTTAGTAACAGGCGTTTGGTGCTCCAGTTGGATCAATCTTTTTGTAAGGCATACCGACTACGTCCTTACAAGCATCTCCCTAAAATGACGTCACCCTGAGAACAGGAGAAAATCCCAGTTAGACGCGCTGAACTAAATTAAGCAGCGAGAGCCATACGAGGCTCAAAAGTAAGAGTGTTGTCAATTCAATTTGACGTTACCCCTGTTTTACGTGGCGAGGAGACCACGGCTTGCTGCCCACCGCAAACTCACCTTGTCGAATCCAGTCACCCCCAATAATGAGAGAAACTGCCACCATGCAGTTTTCAATGTTCCTGAATTGCGTGCGCGTAACGTTGCTTGCAATTCAAAGTGTAGAGAGTATACCCCATGAACTGCCACTCTTTCAAAAAAGATATGACTATTTTGGGAACGACTTACTTTGTGGCTTACTTTGCAACCTACTTAACGGCTTACTTTGCAGACTTACCGTGAGCTTCTAGAACTTGTTTCTCGCGATCAATAAACATGATGAGAATAACCACGAGAAGCGCCGCAGGTGACAGCCAAATCATATGGGTTCCCAGCAGCGGAATGAGCAAGTTACCCACTACTGCACCAGCTACAAAGCAGAAAATAGTTCCAAAATAGAGCAGCGATGTCTCAATGTGAGATGAATCGTGAGTGTGCATATATGCTGCAATTTCTTGCGTTCCGCCGCGGAGGTTTCCAATGCACATAGTAGTTGCAAAAGCGTGACCATGGAGCTTTCTAAACGCCTGAACTTGAATGCCGCATGCAAGTGACGTCAAGCTGTTTGCCAACAGATTCATGTCTGTTGGCAGCAAAGAAACAACACCTAAGAGCACAATCTCAACGATAACCGCCAGCTGTCTCCAGTGCAGATGTTCTTCTCGCGCAATGGCTCGTATGGCATATGAAAGCGCAATACCTATGGCAAATGCCAAAATTGGAAGGGCGTATTTGAGACACTTTTCAAACGAACCGCTTGTCAAATTAATGCCAAAAAGCAGTAAGTTTCCCGTCTGAGCATTGGCAAAAACACCGCCACGTACCAGGTAGGAATAGGCGTCCATCACTCCGCCCGAGAAGGCCAAGAATGCTGCAACTTCCACCGAATCTGACATTTGTAACGCGTGCTTCAAAACCACTCCAACCATATGATGTGAGTTAAAACGCGAATCATGCAGGCATATACGAAAAGCGATGCAGGTTAAATCCTACATCGCTTTTACGTTTTTTGTTTGGGTAATCATCAAAGAGGTTACCAATGTGCAATCTTGCGCGGATAACCTATCTGACTAATTTGTGGGGAGCTTACTCCTCGACGAGCTCGAACATCTCAGGACCAACGCCGCAAACTGGGCAAACATAGTCCTCAGGAAGCTCTGGAGTGTCGACCTCAACCTCATAGCCACAAACGGTGCAAACAAACTTGTAAGTAGTCTCTGCCATTTTTTATTCCTCTCTCTAAGCGCTTACGCGCTTTTCCTTCTATTCGCGCAATTAACGCGGATGGCAACTAACCGTGGCCCTTATCCGCGGTTAAGTGCTCATGCAGATAGTAACAAATCTTGAGTGATTCTAAAGCATTATTCCGAAAATAGGAATGATTCTCATAAAATTCGCACGAAATTTTTTGACGAGAAGGTCGACGCACTCCGAGCGCCAGCCGCTTCCGGCGGCATACTCGCATGCGGCAGCGACGCACTACTAGCGGCTGCGCTCCTTGAGAGCTCGCTGAATCTCACGGTCAGAATCGCGCTTAGCCGCAGACGCACGCTTGTCGTAGAGCTTTTTACCCTGCGAAAGCGCAATCAGCAACTTGACGCGGTTATGCTCGTCAAAGTAGATCTCAAGCGGAACCAGCGCCAAGCCTTTCTGGCGAAGCTTTCCGTCAAGATAGTCAATCTGCCTGCGGTGAAGCAGCAGCTTGCGCTTTCTATCTGGGTCAACGTTCCACACGCCACCGTTTGTGTACGGGTGCAGATGCATGCCGTGAATCCACGCCTCGCCGTCACGAATGAGGCAGAACGTATCGGTTAGCTGGCAGCCACGCTCGCGCAGGCTTTTGACCTCGGTGCCAGTAAGCACCAGACCACACTCAAAGGTCTCGCCAATCTCGTACTCATGGCGAGCAGAGCGATTGCGTGCAATCGACTTCTTACTCTGCTGTTTTCCCTGGGTCTCGGCCATGCTTACTTGCCTTCCCCGTCTGAAGTTTCTGCTGCATCGGTTTTCTCGCCAGATACGGGATTGCCGCCTGCGGTGAAGCCCTCGGAGATGGCGGCGTCGCGAACAAGCTGCAGAAGCGCAAGTGCCGCCTGCTCGCCCACAAGATCGCGAGCGCGAATGGTCATCTCAGTTGCGGTAGCTCTGTCGCCCATGGCGGCACAATCCTGCGCGCACATCAGCAGGCAAACCGCAATCTCGGCGTTTGCGCCTGTTGGCAGACCCTCTGCCTCTAGCAGATCATTTGCTTCTTCGTCGGTAAGGCCGTCAGGGTCTTTAGGAGTGCCCGCAGCCTGATCAAGCGCAGCCTCAAGAGTGCTGTCTTTAACCTCAAAGCGACGGGCGGCCCTCAAGCATGCCGCGGCCTGCTCGAGCCTACCTTGAGCCTCAAACCATGCCGCAAAGTTCAAAAACGCCCTGGTCAGATGCCTTGCCTCACTTGCGCGCTCAAAAACGCCAAAGGTCAAAGCCATATGCTCACGAATATCGCCTGCAATCTTAAACAAATCAGCCAGATCAAGCCTAAATCCGCAGTTCATTGGGTTCCAACGAATCGCAGTCTTCAGTGCAGTCATGGCGTTTTCGTAATCGCCGGTGCGCACGTAAGCCATTGCGAGGTCTCCGTACAGACGATCAAACGGCTCATGAACATCCTCAAGCTTGCGAGGATCATTCTCCACGCGCCTATACGCCAAGCGGTCAAACAGCGTTGGGAATGCAAAATACTGCACCTCATCTGTGGTTTGGCAGTTGCGGTCCACATATTCCTCAGCGTCTTCAGCCAAACGAAGCAGCAGCTCAAGCGCCTCCTCGTTCTGGTCCTGCATCATCATGCCTTCAGCGCGCATCAGCTCATCTGAAAGTGCCGAAAGTGCCATCTTACTCACCTATCATTCAATATCAATCATGCAATCATCTGTGCGGGCACATTATAAACCTGCACGTAATCTACCTGCTTATTATTCCACAAGTGCCAAATCAATCTGGCCACGAGCCACATTTACGCCAGAAATCTTCACGCGTACACGTCCGCCAATTCGATACGTTTTGCCAGTTGATTCCCCTATCAGTGCCAGCGTCTCCTGGTCATACACATACCATTCGTGGCCCAAGTCCCTCACGGCGAGAAGCCCGTCGGCGTAGGTATCGTCCAATGTAATGAACAGGCCAAAGCGCTCGCAGCCGTCAATGGTTCCCCACGTTTCTTCTCCCAGACGGCTCTGATAGTACTCAGCCAGCTTAATCTTTTGCGTAGCACGAGCCGCCGCATCTGCCTTTCGCTCCTGTTCAGAGCAGGTGCTACAGATATCTGGAAGCGCGCTGAGCTCTGCGTGAGACGCCGTCTGTCCGCGGAGCAAACGCTTGAGCGTACGATGTACTATCACGTCAGGATAGCGCCTGATTGGCGAGGTAAAGTGACAGTACGCATCCGCCCCTAGGGCAAAGTGCCCCTGATTGGTTGGCAGATAGATGGCTCGTTTTTGAGCCCTGAGCAGCTGTGCATTTACCACGCGAGAATAACGTGTGCCGTGGACTGACTCCAGCGCTTCTTGCAATGCCGTCTGATCGCCAATGGCAATACGCGATGCAACATCTGGCTCAAGAGCACCCATCGCTACAAGTGGAGTGACCGCAAGCTTAAGTGACTCTGGAGAAGGCTGCTCATGCACGCGATATGCCGACTCCAGGTCATGCTGGCTGAGCATGTGCGCGACGCTCTCATTGGCTGCAAGCATTGCTTCCTCGATAAGCCCCGTTGCTTGGGTGCGCTCGCGCACCGACACGCCAGTAGGCTTGTTATCCTGGTCAAGCACTACGCGCGTCTCTACGCTCTCAAAATCTACCGAACCGCGTTTCTCACGAATCTCTTCTCTCAGTGCTCTGATTTGATTGAGCACGTTAATCATTTCTTTGATTGCGCCGGCATCTTCTCTAGGCACAACGGAGTCGAGTGCCACGGCGTCTCCTTGAAGATAGCTATCTACCTGGTCGTAGCTGAGTCTTGCTCGTGAGCGAATGACGGAATTCATAGCCGTTGCGCCAAGAATCTTGCCCGAGCTGCTCAGCATCATCTTTACCGACATGGCCAGCCTATCTTCAGCTGGTCGCAGAGAACACACGTCATTGCAGAGCTTTTCTGGCAACATGGGCAACACGCGGTCCACTAAATATGCCGAGCAGGTGCGCATGCGAGCTTCCAGGTCAATGGGAGAATCCCAGTTCACATAGTGAGCCACGTCTGCAATGTGAACCCAGAGTTCGAAGTCGCCATCTTCAAGCTTCCGCGCACCAACGGCGTCATCAAAATCTTTAGCATCTGCGGGGTCTACGGTGATGCACAGCTCTTCTCGCAAATCGTGTCTTGAAGCGTCTTCTGCAAGGGCCTTATCTGCGTCAACGGAGATTTTCTCGGCTTGTCTCAGTGCCTTGATAGGAAATTCCGTTGCCAAACCATACGAAGCAATAGTTGCCTCAACGTTCATGTCCAGATCTTCGGCTGATCCCACGCGGCGCTCGATAGTGACTACAGCAGCGCTTTTACGCGTTGGATACTCTGTGATGCGCGCGACAACCACGTCGCCCTCAAAAACGTAATGACGCCCAACAGAAGGGTCTTCGGGAAGCACAAAGAAATCGCGCTGGATGCGACTATCCAGCGGCACCACAGCGCCAAGTGGACCGGCGTCGTGGTAGATACCCAAAAACGTCTGAGTAGCTCGCGTAAGCACAAAACGCACGTTAGCCAGAGGAGCCTTTCCCTTTGCCGAGACCAGCGAAACCTGGACCTCGTCTCCATGCATGGCCTCATGAATCCCGTGCTTGGCCAGCGCATACGTACCCTCAGAGGTGCTTACGGTAGCAACTCCTGGGCGAGAAAGACTCAGCGTGCCTGTAAGCAGCGCCGATGGTCGCTTTGAGACTTTTGCACGCCCCTGACGACGGCTTCCTTTATGTATGCGTTTTCTAGCCAAAAATCCTCCTGTAGGTAGAAGCCAGCGCCTTTTGCGCTGACCCAATGAATCTTCTGATATGTACCCTAAAGTGCCTTGTGATAGACGATGCGCAGATAAGGCGAGAAGTTCCAGGGATCTCGACGGGTTTCTCGACGAACATCTCGACGGATAGACGTCGGAACCCTCGCCGGGTTTCTCGCCATCCTGCACACAAAAAGAGCCCCTATGCAGAGACTGCATAGGGGCTCCAGAAGGGATTGGTTTACCTCTTAGAAGGTGCCGCGAATAACCTCGCTGCCTTCCTTCATGATAACTTCCATGTTATCTGGGGTAAGGTCGCGGATGTTGGTAGCAACGTCGCCCTTGACAACCAGGAGGTCAGCAAGCTTGCCAGCCTCGAGGGGCCAAACTCATCCTCGTGGTGAACCATCTTTGCGCCGTTAAGAGTAGCAGCCTTGATGGTCTCAAGAACGGTGACGCCAGCCTTCTCAACGAAGTCATACATCTCGTCGATGGTGACCCAGCCGTAAGGAGTTACGAAGCTGAAGGAGTCGGAGCCGATGGTGAGGGTGACGCCACGCTCATTAGCAGCACGGAGGTTCTCGTATGTACGGTTGAGGCCCTTCTCAACAACAGTGTCGCCTGCAAATGCGTCGAGCTCTGGAGTCCACTCTGGTGGATAAGTTCCGTACCAAGTTGGCAGGAAGCCGATGGTAGGAGTGAAGAAGGTGCCCTGCTCGCACATAAGATCCATGGTCTTTGCGTCAAGCTCGAAGCCGTGAATCATCTGCTCGCAGCCGCAACGGACGGAGTCATAAGCTGCGGAGAAGCTGTTATAGGAGTGTGACCAAACAGGAATGCCAACCATTGCTGCCTCGTCGCAAACTGCCTTGATCTCCTCGTAGCAGTAGTGCTGATCGCGACCGGAGTCCCAGTGCCAAATGCCGCCACCGGTTGCCCAAATCTTGATTGCGTCTGGGTTCTCACGAAGACGACGACGAACTGCCTTACGAAGATCCCAAGGACCGTCTACCTGATCGCCCCATGGGTGACCATTCTTGGAAATCTCCTGTGGGAGCTGGTGGCAGTCACCGTGACCAGCAACGCGGCAGAAGCCAAGGCCGGTAGCGTAGATACGTGGTCCCTCCATGACGCCCATGTTAACGAGGTCACGAATTGCGATACCATTGCGGCCAATCTCGCAGACGGTGGTAAGACCATGGGAGAGAGCGTCCCAGGACTGCTTGACTGCGCATGCCTGCTTCTGAGCAACGGACTCGATAACCCAGTCGTTATCGTTGTCGGTCAGGTTGCCGGAGAAGTGCAGGTGGGTATCGATAAGACCTGGCATAATGGTGCGGCCCTGGATGTCACGGACCTCATAGCCCTCTGGAACCTCAGTGCGAGGACCAGCATAAGCGATCTTCTTGTCGTCTACGAGGACAAGAGAATCCTCAACAGGAGCGGCGCCAGTGCCGTCAACGAGCTTTCCGCCTACAAAAGCAATCTTACTCATTTCTTTCCCCCTCTAGTAAATGATACATACTATCTTTTTGCGCCCACCCTTTTTGGGCGCAAAAAATCCAAACTAAAGAAACAAATAACGTGCTTAGTTCAACGTACCGATGAAACCTTTAGAGCTTGCAAGCAACTTATGCTGCTGCCTTCTCAGACTGACGACCAAAGATCATGAAGATGGCCATACCAATGACAATCCAAGAAATGGTGATGATCCACTCAACTGGCTTCAGTGCTGCAGGACTGAAAGGAACAACCATCAGACCGATGATGATGCTGCCAGCAAGAATTGCAGCAAGGATACCTGCGATACCACCGTTGACCTTGTAAGGACGAGGCAGGTCTGGCTCGGTCTGACGCAGGCGCAGGCAGGCAACGCCAGCCATGGTGCATGCGAAGATGAAGCCAAGAGAAGCAACGTTGGTCAGAGGAACAAGCATGTTGCGGCCGAGGAATGGACCAACAAGGGTCAGGCCAGCCATGAACATGTTTGCAGTCAGAGGTGCGCCAGACTTAGGGTCAATCTTTGCGAATGCCTCTGGGAGCATCTTCTTACGACCAAGAGCGAGCATCAAACGAGTTGAAGCACCAAAGAAGGAGTTCATTGGGCCCAGAGGTCCAAGCGTTGCAATGATGAGCATTGCAATGTAGAAGAACAGGTTGATGCGCTCGAGAACTGCAAGTGCAGGAACAGAAGACTTAACAAACTCGTGCCAGTCAATCATGGTTCCGAATGCATAGATGCAGATGAGATAGAAGATACCAGATGCCATAAGTGCAAGTGCAGGAATGATGCCAAACTTCTTCCAATCAAGGTCAGCAGAAGCCTCTTCTGCCTGCTGTGGAATGGTGTCAAAGCCAGCGTAGAAGAATGGAGTCATAACAAGTACTGCAATGATGCCACCAAAGAAGCTGGTAGCCTTTGTGCCCTCTCCACCTGCAACCTCAGTTGCCTGGGAGAAGAGTGGGAGGCCGTTGCTTGGAGAACCAGTTGCAAAGGAGATAACCATTGCAAGGATCATACCAGTCAGCAGAGCCTTAGTCAGGAAGCTCGAAAGCTTAGCTGCTGCGCCAGCGCCCTTAAAGTTAAGGAAGATGACCAGAATGGCAAAGCAAAGAGCGATGACTGTTGGCCACAGGTAAACATCTGCACCAAGGATGGTGTAGAGCTTAACGGAGCGCAGCCAAGAAAGAATTGGGAATGCACCAAAGCGGTCGGTGAGAAGCGTGGAAATAGCAATTGCCTCCCAAGGGCACAGTGGAGCGTTACCCAGAAGGAGCATCCAGCCGGTAAAGAAGCCCATTGGGCGGCCGAATGTCCTGTCGACGTACTCAATGATGCCACCAGAAATTGGAATAGCAGCAGTAAGCTCGCCAAAAACACATCCAATTGGTACAAGGAAAATTGCGCCAATTGCGAATGCGATCATCGCGGGGAATGGTCCTCCACCAAGAACCATCCAGTCGCCTACCAGGAGCACCCATCCGGTACCAATGATCGCACCAAATCCGATGGTAAAGAAGTTGAATAGACTCAACGACTTTTGCATCTCAGGTGCCTCGGCATTTTCTGCCATGTCCCACTCCTTCCCGTAATTACTCGGACGAAGAACTTGATGAGACTATGTTTGCACCCGAAGCCATTTGAAAAAAGAAGTAGCGCCCTCTGGGCGTCAGATAAACCCGTAAGCGTAAAGGCTATAACCGCGAGCGGTAGTTAAATCTTTTTACATCTTTACCAAAATCTAATAACAGTTATGCAATTTTCAAATAGTTAACGTACACAACTATGCATCAATCTTTAACTCAAATACTTTAAAAACTCTTCTGTAGTACGCGACATCTCGCCTTTTACACGATGTGTAATAAAGACATTACGATGTACGGGAGTCTCCAGATGATGTACATCAATATCAAAATTTGTACCTTTTGTTGCCTCAAGTGGCAACAAACTTACACCAAGACCTGACTCTACCATGGACATAATGGTGAATGAATCCGATGACGCAAACGTCATGCGTGCGTTTTTGAGTTGCTTCTGAAGCAGAGGAGCCGTCTCAATATCAACGATAAAGGGCTCTTCAATAAGACGCTTAACAGGAATTGTCTCAAGGTCCTTCTCGTAATGTCCCTTTTGAGATACAACAATAACCTCATCATGATCAAATAAAGTTGAAGTAAATCCCTGCTCAGTTGCGCGGGTCATAGTAAAACTAATATCCACTTTACCCTTGCTAATAAGACGCAGGGCTTCGCCGTAGGTGCATTCGATAACTTCAACTTTGATGTTTGGATGGTCAGTCATGTACTTCTTCAGATGGCCAGGCAGTGCTCGTGAAAGAAAGCTCGAAGGCGCAGCAATAACAAGGTTGCCCATCTCAATGGCACTGACGCGATTAACTTGATTGCTCAACTTGCTGTATGCCTGGCACACCTCTTCTGCAACAGGCAAAAGCGTCTTTCCCTCAGGAGTCAGACTTACATAGCCACCATGCCTGTTAAACAAGCGGACATCCCACTCTTTTTCTAGACTTGCCACCATGCGACTAATAGACGACTGAGTGCATCCCAGCTCTTCTGCCGCCACCGTAAAGCTACTGTGATATGCCGCGGAAGTAAAAGCCTGGAATTTGTGCAGGTTGGTCTCCATACTTGGCCCCTATTCAAGTACGTGGCCTAACAATTCACCCTTAAAAATATCATTCTACCTGCAAATTGGTAAATACCGTTTAACGCAAAAAGACCCCGTGAACGGTATTCACGAGGTCTTACCTTGCAATCTTTATGCAAAAAACTTTCTTAATTGATACTTCACTTTGACAATTGAAGTACCAGGTTGCTTAGTTACTATGCCTTCAGATAGCGGCCCATAGCAATAGCAGAGCCAAAGAGTCCCAGAAGCAAACCTAAGAGCAACAGAAGGCCACTCATACCCAGCATGACCGTTGTTGGAATAGCAAAGGTCAAGAAGGTCATGCTTTCTGCCATAACCGGGAGAAGCATGTGGGCTCCAACAACCAAAACGACAATGGCGAGAAGAGCGCCGATAAGAGCCTCAAGCACGCCTTCCATAAGGAATGGTCCGCGAATAAAGCCGTTAGATGCGCCGACCAGACGCATGATGGCAATCTCACGACGGCGAGCGTTAATAGCAAGGCGAATGGTGTTGTTAATAAAGACAAAGGCAACAAACACCAGAAGTCCAACAAGGCCAATAGCGCCAATACGAATGTATGCTGTTACGCTAAAGAGGCGCTCAACGGTCTCGCGACCATACTGAACATCACCGGATGGATTGCTCTTATTATCCGCAATGGCTGCAAAAGATGATGAAGAAGCAATGCGCTGGGCAACGTCTTGAACATCCTTAGGATCCTTGAGTTTGATCACAAGAGATGCAGGAATTGGATTCTGGCCATCAAGAGCAGAAACCGCATCGGAAGCATTGCGATAACTCATGGTTGTGCGGTACTCCTCAAGAGCCTGCTCTTTGCTCTTATAGGTTACAGACTCAACCGTATCCCAGCCTTGAACTTCTTGCTGGAAAGCAGTTACTGCAGCCTGATCTGCGTCATCCGAAAGAAACGCCTGGATAGTAACGCGGTTCTCGACACTTCCTACCATGTTCTCAATAAGAGCAGAGCCAAGAATAAACAGGCCGATGATGAACAGTGACAAGAAGATGGTTACGATTGCACCAAGAGCGGTAGACCAGTTCCTTTTAAAGTGGCTTCCGGCCTCATGCAGAGAATATCCAAAATTAGAGAGCCCCATAGTAGCCATAGCCTCCCTTCTCCTGGTCGCGGACAATGTGACCAGCTTCAAGTGCAATAACGCGCTTGCGCATAGAGTCAACCATCTCGCGATCGTGTGTTGCCATTACAACCGTAGTGCCCGCACGATTAATGCGGTCAAGAAGCTTCATAATGCCCAGAGAAATTGCTGGGTCCAAGTTACCCGTAGGCTCGTCGCAGATAAGCAGTGGTGGGCGGTTAACCATTGCACGAGCAACAGAAACACGCTGCTGCTCACCACCAGAAAGCTGGTCTGGGTAAGCGCTCATCTTTTGACCAAGGCCTACCAGGCGCAGGACCTCTGGAACCTGAATATCAATAACAGGACGAGGCTTGCCAATGCACTCAAGTGCAAAGGATACGTTCTCATAGACGGTCTTATCGGGCAGAAGCTTAAAGTCCTGGAAGACGGTGCCAATCTGGCGACGCAGATAAGGAACCTTGGAGTTACGCATACGTGTAAGGTCCTGACCAGCAACAATAACCTGTCCGTGAGTTGCCTTCTGCTCACGTGTGATAAGACGCAAGAGAGATGACTTGCCGGAACCAGAGTGTCCAACTACAAAGACAAACTCACCTGGGTAGATATCAGCGCTGATGTTATCAAGTGCTGGACGGTTTGGCTGCGATGGATACACAAGCGAAGCGTTCTTGAAAGAAATGGTTGGAGTACCAGTACGCTCTACCTTAGGTGCATCTTGAGCTAGATCTGCAAAAAACTTTGCACGATCAAGAGGTGCCTGCTCAGGGTTGTTTTGCTGCTCAGCAGTTACCACGTGTACAGCTTCTGCTCCAGAAGCAAATGGATCAGATACAGTTGTTACAGGTTCAGCAGCCTGGGCCACTGGCACATCAGCAGAAAAGTCCTGGGTTTCAACTTGATCAGCTACAACATCTTGCTGGTCAAGCTGGTTCAGATCATCCTGAGAAATTACCCCAAAACGGTCATCAAACGAGGACTCCTGTTGCTCATCAGTGCGAAAATGATTAGCCACAGTTGCTCCTTTTCTTACTCCGAAGAGACAGATACAGAATTTATTTTACCAAAAGTGCAGGTATGTTATACGTCACGCAGTTCATCCACAGAAAAACCGCCTCTTCTTTTTTCAGAAGAGACGGTCTAAAAATCGCGAGAAAAACGCTGCTGAGCGTTAGTTATACGCTGTCTGCAAGTTAGTTCTGCACCTGTTACGCAGTCTGCATCTTTGCACGTGTCTCATCAATGATGGCACGGACCTTGGCTGCGTTAGCGGCAATCTCCTCTTTTGAGCCCTTAGTAAGCAGGCTTCCCATGCCGCAGCAATCAACGCCACGCTCAAGCCACTCAGCAAGGTTGTCAAGATTAATGCCGCCAGAAGCCATCAGAGGCATCCAAGGAGTTGGAGTCTTAAAGAGGTTAACCAGCTCAGGACCATAGACGTTAGAAATTGGGAAGCACTTAATAAAGGCAGCGCCCATCTCAAGACTGTGATTTGCCTCGGTCATAGTAGTGCAACCAGGTGCGTAAGGAATCTGATACAGGTTACACATACGAGCAACCTCATCAGAGCCGCAGTTAGCAACAATGAACTGAGCGCCAGCCATGATAGCAAGACGAGCAGTTGTTGGCTCCATAACAGTACCTGCACCAACAATCATCTTATCGCCAAGACGCTCTCTAATTGCAGCAATAACCTCACCTGCGTTTGGCAGGGTGTAGCTAATCTCCATTGCATGAACGCCGCCTTCTGCAAGGCCCTCAGCAATTTCAATACCACGCTCAACCGTTGGGACGCGAACAACTGCAAACGCACAGGTATCTACCAGCGCCTGAGAAACAGCAGCTTTCTGCATCTTCATATACAACATCTCCTTGTAAATGTATCTCGCTCTACCCTATTGAGCTGGCGAGAAACCCGTTTTTTTGATTCTTAGTTATGAGCAATTCCGTAATGGTCAAGCATTGCATAGATCTTCTCGTCAACACCCTCTGCAACCTCAGTAACAGGAAAACGAGCAGGACCAACAGGATATCCAGCAAGCTCAAGAGAACGCTTAAGCGTCTGAGGGGTGCTTCCAAGGTGAAGGATATCGCGAATTGGCTCAATCTCTGCCTGCAGGCGAGCTGCTTCCTCTGCATTTCCTGCCTCAAGAGCCTTCCAAAGGTCAACGACAACCTTGGTAATAAGGTTTGCGGTACCTGCAATAGTACCCTGAGCCCCAAGAGCATGAGCCTCAGAAATCTTTCCGTCAGAGCCAACAAGTACGTCTACGTCGTGACCAGCGGCAGCGTCAAGATAATCCTTGAGGTTATCAATGTTGCCGGAACTGTCTTTAATACCCTTGATATTCTCAATGGTTACCAGCTGCTCAACTGCCTCTTTAGAGATGTTTTTGCCGGTACCCTTAGGGATGTTGTACAGAAGGACAGGAATCTTTACGCTTGCAGCAACAGTCTTGAAATACTCGACCAGCTGCTGATCAGAAATGCCCAGGAAGTAAGGGTTGATGACAGAAAGTGCGTCTGCACCAATTGCCTCTGCTTCACGGCTCATGTAGAGAGCCTCTTTTGTTGAGCAAGCGCCGGTTCCTACGTAAACAGGAAGACGACCTGCGGTTTTCTCGATAATAAACTTGGAGAACTTGATCTTCTCGTCAGGGTTACAAACGTGGAACTCACCGTTAGAACCAAACGTAAAGATACCGTCAGCGCCCTCGGAGATAAGCTTTTCTAGAAGCTGCTCAGCTGCTTCGTAGTTAATAGACTGTTCTTCGTCGCGGTTAAACGGCGTGACCATAGGGACAATAACGCCCTTAAATGTTGACATGCAACCTCCTCTGTACGTATTGCAGTGTTTATCTGGGGTTATTTGCCCTCGCGAATGGACGCGCCAAGAGCTCCACCGGGATGCCACTTAACGTACTGCTCTGGGTTAAGGCCGTACTCGTTTTGAAGCAGGATAGAGAGGCACTGGAGCTCCATAATCTCAGCCAGAATTGAGGCGCGTGGAGGCTTGTTCATGGAATCGCCCTCCTGCTCAACACCTGCAATAAGGGCAACCTCTGCCTCGTTTGCCAGCCAAGAGTTAGGATTTCCGGTCAGCGCAATAATGTGCACGCCAACGTTCTTAAGACAGGTAACGGTAGCCTTGAGCTCGCCTGTCTCGCCGGAGTTGGAAATAGCAATGACCACGTCACCAGGACGAGTCTGACCAGCGGATCCGTGGACACACTCGGTACCGTGAAGCTCGTAGGTTGGAGTTCCAGTTGACGAGAAAAGCGATGCAGCATAACCGGAGACGTGACCTGGCTTACCAATGCCGGTTACGTGTAGACGGCCGCCCTTTGCCTCTGCATCCAAAATAAGCTTTTTAGCTGCAGAAAGCGCATCAAAATCAATGCTCTCTACATACTGATGAAGCGACTTTCCCACAATGGAGAGAAACTCCTGAACCTGCTCTTTTTCAGTTGCCATTACAACTCCTTATCTGTCTGTGAGGCAGCGCTCAAAGACACTTACTACATGCTGAGCTAACGCGTCTCTTTGACCTTGTGCTGAGCCATAAGCTGCTCAATCTGCTCTTGAATTTGATCAAGCGTGGCGGCCATAAAAGGACGGTTAATGTCTACAAATTCAAATCCGGAAGGATGGCTTACCCAAGCGCCTTCAAGAAGCAGGCGGAGTGCCTTGCCCTGTCGGATGAGTTTGTAGCTTTTAATCTTGGTATAAGGAACGACAAGTGCTTTTCTCTTGTCGGATTTTGCAAAGATAAATACGTTTTTCTGTCCAAAATCAATAACATGAATGCCGCTGGCAAAACGACTAAAGCGTTTTCCCATGGCTCGTGATGCAAACCACGTAATGGTGAGTCCTGCAATAACACCAACAAGACCTAAAATATTGCCGCTTACATTGGCGTAAACCCAAAAGAAAAATGTCAGAGCAAGAGCAGCAAACGCCAGGAGCAAGTACAGAATTCCCTGAACCATCAAACGAGTTCTATCTTCAAGAACTTCTAGAACTAGCTGATCTTTGGGAAGCTCTGAAGCAGGCTGTTTGTCAACGCTGAGGCCAAACATATCGCCAAGCACTGACTCAGTAACACTTTTATTGTTCTTCTCGTCTGCCATGTTTTTCCTTGTTGTGAAACTTTTAAAAGGGCGCCCGCGGGCTTTCCACGAGCGCCCTAAGAAACCGTAGAGCTGAGTAGGTACTACAGAAATCTAGGCTTAGGCAAGACCAAAGAGTGAGCCGATGCCGTAGATGATAGAACCAACGATGTTGTAGTCAACGTTAGGGAAGGATGCCTCTGCAATTCCCAGCTGAGCAAATGCAGGATAGAGAATCAGAGGACCAGCGGTCAGGAAGATACCAACCAGGAAGGAGCCAAGAAGAGCACCGCGCCATCCACCGTAAGCATAACCACAAACGCCGCAAGTACCACCAGAGAAGAAGCAGATGCCTGCTGCAGGAATCATGATGGTTGGGCTGTGGAATGCAACCATAAGTGCCATTGCAACAAGGCCGCCAAGGAAGGAGCCAATGAAGCCGATGATGACAGCGTTTGGTGCAAATGGGAAGATTGCAGGGCAGTCGACTGCAGGACGTGCATCTGGAATGAGCTTCTCGGAGATGCCGACAAATGCAGCGGTAATCTCAGCAATGAACTGACGGACGCCGTAAACAAGAACGGACATACCAGCAGCAAACTGAAGACCAGCAAGGAATGGCCAAATCCACCACATATCGTTACCAAAGTAGCTGGTGAATGGCTTGTTGTTTGCAAGGGTGTCGCCAAAGTGACCGGTGACAAGGCATGCAATAGTAACAACGTAGAACAGAACAATCATGAAGAGAGCAACGGAGAAGACAAAGTCCTTGAAGAGCTTGAAGAACTCTGGGAGCTCCTTAGCTTCCTTCTCGCCCTCCTCCTCGTTCTTCTTAGCAAAGAGCTTTCCAACGTAACCGGAGAATGCATAACCGATGCAGTTGAAGTGGCCGATTGCGATGGAATCTCCACCAACAAGCTTGTTTACGAATGGCTGGCACAACGAAGGTAGCGCAGCACCGCAGAAGCCGAGGATGACACCACCAAGAACAATGGTGACCCACATTGGGAGACCAAGAGCAATGAAGACCAGTGCGAGTACGCAGGAGAAGTACAGGAAGTGCTGACCAGTCAAGAAGACGGACTTGAATGGGGTAATCTTGGCAAACACAAGGTTCATGATGAAGCCAAGGACCATTACAAGAGCAACCTCAGTACCATAGGTATTCAGTGCAAGAGCAGTTGCGACCTCAACCTGGGTTACAACGCCCTTAACAGCGAATGCACGACTAAACATGTCGCTGAAGATGTTGACCTGAGCGGACATAGCGCTAGAACCAATGTTGAAGATCATGAAGCCAATAATGGTCTTCACAGTTCCGGAGAAGACGTCCACAGCGGACTTCTTCTGCAGCAAGAGGCCGACAAGAGCAATAATGCCCATGATGACGGCTGTGTCTCTGAGCTGCATGAGAATTGCATTGAGCATGCGTAATCCCTTTCAGCAAATAAACCGACGAACCTACTCAGATAAGTTCTCTAAATCACGTGACAAGTACCTCTTGTCAAAGGTTTGGCGAGAGCTTCTCGCCGAAGGCAACTCATGTTGCGTATGACGAGAAACTCCCGCCAAAAAGATACAAAGGGGAGCTTATGCGTTGTGCTCTGCGAGCCAAGCGGTGAGCTTTTCCTTCATTTCTACCTTGTCGACAATGTTGGTAATGCCAACTGCAGAAGGAACGCGATCGTCAGCGTTGAGCTCATCGGTGAGGTCAGACATGGTGATAACAAGATCGCCATTGAAACCAATCAAGGAATCCAGATTACCGTGCTCAGTCTCGATTGGAAGATCATTCTCTTTAATGACCTGGTCAATCTTGATCTTGAGCATCATGGAAGAACCCATACCTGCACGGCAGCAAACCAGTGCGTGGAACTTCTTATCAGCCATTACAACCTACCTTCCTTTGCGTGGACAAGGTCCACAACATCTTTTGGTGACTGAGCTTTTTCAAGCTGAGCAAAGAAATCTTGATCGCTCAGCAATTCAACAAGAGACTGAAGGGCACTAAGGTGGCCTTCACTATCTTTTGCAGCAAGTGGGAAAAGAAACTTAACTGGATCGTTGTCTTTGCTGCCAAACTCAACGGAATCCTTAAGCACGGTAATGCCTACTGCAGGCTCAAGTGCGCCGGACTCAGGACGTGCGTGTGGAAGGGCAACATGCTCGGTAATAACAATATAAGGGCCAAGTTCGTTGACACCTTTAATGATGTCATCAACATAGCCCTCAGTTACTTTTTTGTTATCGACGAGTGGTTGCGCAGACTTTCTAATTGCATCTTCCCAGTTAGAAGCTACAACATTGAGCTGCACCAGGTCTTCGGTAAGGAGATCACTTAACACAGCACCACCTTGCCTTTCTCTTAATGAGACACATTGGCCCAAAGCCGCCTCATGACAAGTCTTAATAACTTGATAATATGCCATGAAACGTTCTTAACTTCAATCAATTTTACTCAAACAGTAATCAAAGTTGTTCATATTTTTTCAGCGTATCTTTTGTCCAAGTAGCTATACAAATGTTCATGTTTTTATGAACGTAATTGAAGCGCCTTCTATTATCCCATGTAAAGTTTATATGTTAAATTTTTTATAATCTAAAACATTCATATATATTCATACTATTATTTTCTGAAATATCTTGATATCCTTCTTCTAATGTTCTATTTTATTGATGAATGAACATTCAAAGAAAAAATGTTGCTCATAAAGGGAGGGCATTTATGAAAAGGAGTAAGGCTTACGTAGATTCACGTCGCGAGGCAATTACTGAGCTGCTAGAAAAAGAGGGACAAGCAAGTGTTTTAGAGCTTGCTGATCACTTTGAGGTCTCTTCTTTGACTATCAGACGTGACCTGGACTTTCTTGAGAAGCGCGGCATCCTGACTCGTCAGTATGGCATTGCTACCCTGCTTAATCCTTATGGTCGTCCTTCTGGCTCAAGGCAGATTCGCTCTAACAAAGCAATTGCCCGCGAAGCCGCTCGCTACGTTGAGGATGGCGATTGCATCTTCATCAACACCAGCTCCGTTGCTCTTGGGATGCTTGAGTGGATTGATGCTCACGACGTAACTGTTGTTACAAACAACGGCAAGGCGCTGTTGCTTGAGGACATCCACGATCTTTCTATCATCCTTACTGGTGGTGACATCCGTCCTCCACGCGCTTCCATGACTGGTGATACCGCTCTTGAGTGCATCCAGCACATTACTGCTGCTAAATGCTTCTTGGGCTGCACGGGTTTCTCGGGAGAATTTGGTCTTACTTCTGCAACATCCCCTGAGCCAGCAATTAACGCTCAGATGCTCAAGCGCTCTAGAAAGCACTATGTTGTTGCTGATTCTTCTAAGCTGGGCACTACTTCCAACTTCCAGTTTGGTTCTGCAGAGGATATTGACCTTCTGATTACTGATACAGGTGCAACTGACGAGCAGATCCAAGAGCTCAAAGCCGCAGGACTTAAGGATGTTGTCTGCGTCACTCCTTCTATTCTTCCTGCTAAGTAAGACTTGTGCTTTATTATTATTTAAGCGAACACAAAATGGCGGCCTTTTGCAGGCCGCCATTTTAATCGCAAAATTTTTGCGTGCAATTGTGTTTAATCGCATCCAGCTACACGCATCCACCGAAGTTCAACAGAACCATCTGTCGAGCAGCTTGCTGACCAAATAGCGATTAGCAGCGATTAGCTTTCCAAAGCCTCAAATGACTTAAAGCCTTCGCCGATTGCCTCGTGGACCTCTGAAACAAATACCAGTGCATCGGGGTCAATCTCGGAAACGATAACTTTCAGCTGAACAACCTCCGTACGACCAAGAACGCACATCAAAACAGGCTTGTGCGCACCACTCCACAGTCCGCGCGCCTGAAGCTCCGTACAGCCACGATTAAGGTTATAAAGAATCTCGTGAGCGATGGCATCGTGCTCAGAGGAAATAATGTAAACGCAGCGCTCGGACCTTGGTCCGTCGATGACAAAGTCAATCATTTTTCCTGTAACAAAGATTGCCAAGGTAGAATACAGACCGTTTTCTAGCGAGAAGACCGGAATAGCCGCAATAATAATGAGAATGTCTACAATAATGATTGCAGTGCCTGATGGAATAGAAAAACGCTTGGAAACCGCCTGAGCAATAATGTCTGTACCACCAGTATTTCCACCCGCTCTAAATACA
>JABZHU010000099.1:0-4888 GCA_015258705.1 Atopobium sp.
TGCCAGGTCGAGAAAGCGTGTGGTCTCCGCCCATATCGTAAGTACCATCAAGATTTTGATAGTAGTAGAAGCGGTAGCGTGGACCAAGAGCAGTGGAATTGGTATAGCGGCCGTAAATTTCAAACACATTATCCGCGGTAATCTTGGAGCCTGGGTCAGTTGTTTTTGCTTGGGTGGTGGTTGCGGTGCCGCCGACACCAGGGATTATGCCATACCAATAGTAGGTTCCAGAAGGGTCGTCTGCACGCACGGCGGCGAGCATGTCGTCGCTGTACTTGTTGCCGGTATTGGGGTTGATGGCGTAAGGATTAAACGAGTCGCCATAACGAAGCGTAAGCGTTGCCAGAATGGAGCCGTTTCTCTTTGGACGCACGTTAACGGTGATTGTTGCAAGGTTGTAGTAAACGTTAATAGTGGTGGAACCATCCGCTGCAATAGGAGTTGGATTGCTCTCGTGGCTGTATGTTTCAAAGCGGAAAACGCCTGTATTTGGCTGGACGGGAGCAGTTGCAGTCATTGTTCCAACAGTTCCGGAAGCTGCGGTGGTTGTAACGTAGTTGTAGTTAGAAGGGTTGTTTGGATCCTGAATAAAATAGGCGTAGTGATACGTTGCTGTTGCTGGAGTCCAAAGTGCCTTTGCAGTAATAGGCTCTTGAGGCATGGTGGTGGGCAGAGAATCTGCAATACCGTCGTCGTTAAGGTCCCAACCAGCAAAGGTATAGCCAGTTCGTGTTGGATTAGGGATGGAAGGAACAGGATCTCCTGGATTTCCAATTACAGGAGAAAGCTCACTGCCGGAAGTTGAGAAGTAGATTGCGCTGCGAGGATTGCGGTCATAGTAGATGTACTTTACAGCCTTACCATCTGCGGTAACCTTGAGCGAAAGGTCTGTAGTTGTGCGTACAAAACCTGGATAAGAAACATCGGTAACAGTAACCATTGAATCAGGCACAGCGTAGTTTTCTTCAGAAGACGCTTCAACATAATTGCCGGTAGTCATTTCCTTCATGCGCCTAACGGTATAGGTAACATAACCAGGCATGTAATAGACAGTCTGCTTGATGTAGTGATCTGAGCCAGATGCAACGCCAGTTACTGTTGCTTGAGCAGGATCTTCCAGGTCATAACCGGTAACTGTTGGAGAGGTGACCGACCAAGATTCTCCCTCATTTACAACTTGCTTAGAAGGCGCATGAATCTCTTCGTCGTTCAACACATTAACGTACGAGACAACAACAGAGTATTTACCTGCGTCTTCAATAGACTCTGCAATAGCAGATGCAGGAAGGCTGCTCAAAACAAGAGCAAGAGCAAATAAAATGCTCAAAACTTTCTTAGCGCGCATTATTTCTCCTCAAACAGCAACAAGATACGTAAATCATAATAAATATCGAGAAGGACTTGCTGTTCAAGCTGCAAATTGACCGTATATACACAAACCGCTTCTCCTTAAGGTGCAGGAGAAGCGGACGAGAAAAATCAATCGATCTAGGTGGACAGAATGCAATACGCTTGTGAAATTCAGCGTAGTATGAAATTTATAGATTTGCACCTGCGACCTCGGCAGATTTCTTTTCAAAGAGCTTGCCAGATTTCCTGAGCTGATAGGCAAGAATCAGGATGCTTGCCAGCATAACAAGCGTGCAAACGATGGAACCTTCTGCGCCAAAGCTACCGTTGGTAAGCCAATCCTGGCCACTGCCAGGAGAAAAATAGAAATCCGGTGGCATTTTTCATGTCACCAGATTTCTAATGTAAAGTTGCTGTTTAGCTGTTATAAAGCAGTAAGGAACGTCAAACCGCCCAAAATTACACCAGCAGTATTTGGGATAATAAGAATCCAGTCCTTTTTGGGCTCTTTAGTCCAACCATAGATGACCCAAATGAGACAAGAAACTGCTGCAAATAGCGGCTGAAAAGGTTGAGCCTTTACGCCCTGTAGATTTGCAATAATTTGTGGAATATAAGCGATAAAAACAAATACTCCGATAAAAGCTCCGATAGAGCCTACAAATAGATTGATTTGTTTCTTTGACATAAAACACCTCCTCCTTTGTTATTTTAATTAGAAGGAGGAGGTGACGAAAGAGTTACCCTATCCGTGAAATTAGAATTTAATAAAATTGGGTTAGTTATGAAGAAGCGTTTGCGGCCTCAGCGGGTTTCTCGGTAGGCTTCTTTGTAAAGAGCTTGCCAGATTTCCTGAGCTGATAGGCAAGAATCAGGATAGTTACCAGCATAACAAGCGTGCAAACGATGGAACCTTCTGCGCCAAAGCTACCGCCGGTAAGCCAATCCGGGCCACTGCCAGGGGCAAACTGCAGCAAAGAACTGCCTGTAGTGCTACCGCTTACCAGAACTCCAAAGATGTTGCCCTGAGCAAAGTTCCAGGCTCCGTGAATGCCAGCGGCTCCCCAGAGATTGTCAGTTTTGATGATATAGAACGTCTCTAAGATGCCAAAAAGAATCAGGTCAATCAGAGACTGCATGGTAAAGCCGCTGTTAAACATATGGAGAAGACCAAATAGACTGCTCGAAACCACGATTGCAATAATTTTATTGGACTTCTCTGCCATGACAGGAAGAAGCCAGCCCCTCGTGATAAGTTCTTCTGTTCCGCCCTGAATCAGCCAAAACGGAATAGTGAGAAGAACAAAGCCGAATGCATAAGGCGTAAAAGTAGTGCCAACTAATTGATAAGATCCGGTCAAAATGAGGATCAACATCACAACAGAGAAGAGAAGAATTCCTAGACCAAAGCCTTTGAACAGCTCTTTCTTCCAGTTGTCTTTGTAAAATCCTAGGGTAGCAATCGGACGTTTTTCAAAGAGTTTTACCCACAGGAAAAAGAGACCTGCAATAAAGACAAAGGAAAGAAGCGTTACCAGAAGATAGTAGTCTCCAAAAATCTCTCTCAGATTGAGGGAATCGGAAAGGCGATCTGGAAGCTCTGGGTGTGTCATGTAGTAAGGGGCAATAATAAGAGCTGCTGAGATGGACATTACAATAGCGCCAATAATTTGCCCAACGACCAACAAGAAAACGGCTAAAAAGGGACTAAGCCAAGCTGGAGTTAGTCTCTTTGCCTGCTTGACGTCGGAAAACATGCGATTTTCTTGCATAAAAAACTCCTAGTTAACGTGCTCAAAGCGCGTCATGTTGATGGCAAAATTTTAGCGACGGTGCAGGCAGATAGTGTCTACCTGCAATTAGTTCTCTTTATACTCTAAGAGAAAATCGCAACAATCGCCACCGTGGCCTATGGTTTTTGTGCGGCCCCAGATAAGCTGTGGATGCAAATTACCGTATCCTGCATCGTCGCTATCACAGTATGCAGCGGTTATTTCGGGGTAGCCATATTTTTTGGTTATCTCATAGTAGGGGCAGCTCACAATATTGAGGCGCGCTTCGTTGCCATGGCTTTCTGGATACTCAAAGGCAAATCCTGCGCTTGATGTGCAGCTTTTCTCGATACCTGATTTAAAGAGGCGAGGAAACTTGCGTGCAAGACCAAACGTTTTGATGGCCCATTGGAAGAGTGGGACTCGTTTGGCAGCAAATCGCTGGAAATATTCGCGAATATACCAGACGGCCTTTTCTTGTGGGATGCCCTCTGCGCGCAGAGCTTCATAGACTGCAATACCAGGGTAAATGCGTTTGAAAGAGTGAGCACGGAGTTCTTTGGAATCGGATGCATTTTCTGTACAGAGCGCCTCGAATCGCGTTTGAGCTGCCTGTGCAATCTGATCTGCTTTTGCTTTGCCGAGGTCCTCGGCGGCTATCGCGCACGTATCTTTGATGAGCTGTTGAACTTTCATACGAGCCTCACTAGTCGTAAAAAATGCCCTGATGAAAAGCTAAGTAGTGCACATTAACAATTGTACGCTTAAATTTTTGAAACGCAGTAAGTGCAGATGTCTAGCGATGGCTTAGGTAAAGTTCTTTACTATCTCCAGACCAAGAAGCAGTGCCTTTTCATGCGAATCTTTACCAAAGTCCCTCTCGTCATATTCATGAACGTTTGCCAAAGAGTCTGCCGTAAAAAGGAACTGTCCAAACTGAGCTCCTCGTTTTCTGCAGCAGGCGGCTAGTGCCGAGCATTCCATTTCTACAACTGAGCATCCTTCTTGCAGGCGATACTCAACCATTTCCTTTGTCTCACGGAAGAAACCGTCAGTAGACCAGGTGGTGCACGTTTCAAAAGAGAGGCCGTCTTTTTTGAAGGTCTCTTCTATGACAGAAATTGGCTCCTTATCAAGCTCTATATATCTTGATGCTGGAAGATAGTGATAGGACGTCCCTTCCGCCCTAAGAGCTTTGGTTGGGACGAGAAAGGCATTTTCTTGTATCTCTTTTAGAACGCCGCATGAACCAACTGCAATTATTTTCTTACATCCACAGGTAACCAGTATGTCCATTACCTGTGTGGATGAAGCAGATCCAGTAGGGGATTGAACTAAACAGATTTTCTCGCCATATGAATCTAAAACGTAGACTTTAATATCTCGAGAAACGGTCACGATTGTTTCTACGACTTCTGCTCCGTGCTGGTTGGCGTAATCATGGACAACGTCTCCGAGAAATGCAAAGAGGCACTTTTCTGGCAGCTGGCCTGCGGTCCATTCGTGATCTGCTGAAATAACCTCTGAGGAGGTATCGTCATATTCTAAAAGAGGTATTTCGTTTTTTATAATCACGGGAGCTCCTGAGTTTTGGAGGACAGAACGATGGGCGGTGGACGGCAAGGGCCTATTGAGCATTAATCATGTCTAGAAGCTCTTTTGTATATTCTTCGGGGCAATTGATGGAATACTCGCCATGATATAAGTCTTTCTTTATTTCAAGAACGCTACCAGGCAGTGACTTATGCAATTGCTCTGCTGAACAG
>JABZHU010000231.1:0-1090 GCA_015258705.1 Atopobium sp.
ACCTTGGTCAGATTGGACTTACGTCCATGGTGTTTGCGTTTGTCCGCTCAATTCTTTTTGGCCTCGCAGGATCAGCTGCGGCACTTCTGATTATGGTGGGTCTGCGCGCTGTTATTGGCGCACCAGATGGACGAGCACTTTACGGCGTGCTGTATTGCATCTTTGCAGGTATTCCAGCTGTTTTGGTTACCTACGGCTTGGCAATCCTCTTTAAATCACCAGAGTCCGCCATGCTTCGTTCACTGGTTTCTCGCGTAAGGTCATAGCATGGCCAGAAGCGGTGCACAAAGCGGTAAAGATAGCTCTCAGAACAACCTTGACCCCAACTACGTACCTTCGGGGGCACCAGGTCTTGCACCGTCATTTTCTTCCGAACCTTCAGATGACCTGGTATCCATCAGAGAACAGGTTGATCAGGTTCCTACTAATCCAGGCTGTTACCTCTGGAAAGATGGGTCTGGCAAGGTTATCTATGTAGGAAAAGCTAAGAACCTGCGTGCTCGCATGAGGCAGTACGTCACACTTCAAGATGATCGAGCCAAGATTCCACTGATGATGCAGGTCGTGCGTAGTTTTGACTACATTGTGGTAGAAAACGAGCACGAAGCACTGGTGCTGGAGCGCAATCTTATCGCTCAGTATCGTCCGTACTTTAACGTGGACTTCAAAGACGATAAGAGCTATCCCTACATTGCCATTACCGAGTCAGATACCTTCCCAGCAATTAAATACACGCGCGAGAAACACAAGAAGGGTACGCGCTATTTTGGTCCCTACACTGATTCTTACGCCGCTCGCCAGACCATTGAGACGCTCAGAAAAGTAGTGCCTATCTGCTCCGCTACGTGCGTGGAGTGGAAGCGTGCTAAGCGTTTGCTCGAAAAAGACCCTGATGGGGCGGCTGTTGCTAACTTGCTGCTGGCAAAGAAGGGACGTCCCTGCTTTGATTACCACGTAGGCAAGGGACCTGGCGTGTGCGTTGGCGCCATTGATACCGTTTCCTATGCAAAGAACGTCAGGCAGGTAGAGAACTTCCTCCGCGGAAATCGCTCCGAGATTGTCTCTGAGCTCAAAGACCAGATGCAAGAAG
>JABZHU010000232.1:0-1087 GCA_015258705.1 Atopobium sp.
GCCGATGTAAGTGAGAAGTACCTTCAGTCACGAGATGTGAAATACGTATATTTCAACTACGAACTTGATGGTGTTCAGTGCAAGGATGACTTTGGTCGCACTAATGCACCAGCTGATCTCTTTAAAAAGATGCTTGCAGGTGCTGAGTGCCGCACTTCACAGGTATCAATTGGTGAGTACATGGCCTTCTGGCGTCCTTTCCTGGAGGAGGGCAAAGACGTTCTTCATGTTTCGTTGAGTTCGGGCGTTTCTGGAACATACGAGTCTGCTTGCCAGGCAAAGGTAGAGATTGAGCAGGAGTTCCCTGACAGAAAGATTGAGGTTGTTGACTCTCTGCAGGCATCTTCTGGTTATGGTCTCTTGGTAGATGGTCTTGCCGATAAACGCGATGAAGGCCTGTCTTTTGACGAGGCAGTTGCATGGGCTAAAGAAGCACGTCATCGTGTGTATGGCTGGTTCTTTTCTACAGATTTGACCTTCTTTGTTCGCGGCGGTCGCATTTCTAAGACAGCTGGCCTGCTTGGCGGCATGCTTAACATTTGTCCTGTTATGGATGTCGAGGCCGACGGCTCTTTGGCTGTTAAAGAGAAGGCACGTGGCAAAAAGAAGGCAACTGCTCGCGTTGTTGAGATTATGACTCAGACTGCTGAGCGGGGAAACGCTTATGCGCGTAAGGTGTTTATCTCTAACTCCGAGTGCGCTTCTGATGCTCAGGCTGTTAAAGAGCTTATTAAAGAAAAACTTCCTCAGACAGGCGATATCAACATCTTTACTATTGGTGCAACAATTGGCGTTCATACTGGTCCTGGAACTGTTGCAACGTTCTGGTGGGGAGAAGAGCCTCGCGCTTAAGATGTTGCTCGAGTAGGTAAGAAAGGTCTTTAGTCATGGTTAATTTTGAGTACGTTGTACCTACTCAGGTGGTTTTCGGAAAAGATACTCAGCTTCGTGCGGCAGAGCTTATCTCTGCTCACGGAGGCAACAGGGTGTTGGTGCATTTTGGTGGCAATCATGTGGTAAAGAGCGGCTTGCTTGACCAGATTCACCAGCTTTTAAGCGATGCTGGAATTGCTTATGTTGATTGTGG
>JABZHU010000100.1:0-4855 GCA_015258705.1 Atopobium sp.
TGCGCAATCTCGTTGCCCATAAAGTTGAGCTTAGCGCCCGGATGAGCCATCTGATGAAGTGCCAAAGCCCTCATGCCAGCAAACTGTCTCCACCAATCCCCTGGCATGCGCTGAATAAGACTGCACTTACCATGTACAACCTCGTCATGGCTGAGTGGCAGCACAAAATTCTCATTGAACTGATACATGCTGGAGAAGGTCAGAAGACGGTGGTTACCTGGTCTATAAGGGAAATCAGTCTGACAATAGTGCAGCGTATCATTCATCCAGCCCATGTCCCACTTAAGGTTAAAGCCAAGTCCCCCAACCTCGGGAGGATAGGTAACCAGCGGCCATGCTGTGGACTCTTCTGCAATCATCAAAATATCGGGATGTTCTTTTTGAGCAGTCTCGTTGCAGAGACGCAAGAAAGCGCTTGCATCCAAATCTTCCTCTGTGCCCTTATGGTTAAAGCGCTTCTGGGAAGGATCGTCAATACCAAAATTCAAATACAGCATGCTACTGACACCGTCAACACGAATGCCATCAGCGTGATAGTCATTCAGCCACATGAGCAGGTTAGAAACAAGGAAGCTTCTAACCTCACCACGAGTAAGATCAAACTTAAGAGTTCCCCAGTTAGGGTGCTCTTTTTCTTCAAAGAGCTTGGTACCATCAAACTCTGCGAGACCATGAGCATCTTTACAGAAGCCTCCTGGGACCCAGTCTAAAATGACGCCAATACCAGCCTGATGGCAGCAGTCAATAAAGTGTTTGAACTGGGCAGGATTGCCATACCTTGAGGTGGGAGCAAAATAACCCGTTACCTGATAACCCCAAGATCCATCAAAAGGATGCTCCATAACAGGGAGAAGCTCAATGTGGGTGTAGCCCATATCTTTAACATAGGCTACCAGCTCTTCTGAGAGGTCATCATAGGTGTAGAAGGCATCTACGTTGGTGTCAAAATAATCCTTGGGTTCTTCGGCCTGCTCTACATTCTCTGTATCAGCAGAATCTTCCTCTGGGGCAGTCAGGTCAGTATGCTGCTTCCAGCTCCCAAGATGAACTTCAAAGATGTTAAGAGGACTATGCAGGAACTTAAGCGATGCACGTCTCTTCATCCATGCTTCGTCTTCCCAAGCGTACACGTCTGGGTCAAACGTAATAGATGCCGTATGTGGTCTGACCTCCGCATAGGTACCATAGGGGTCAGCCTTAAAAATCTTCTGTCCAGAAGCGGATACAATCAGGAATTTATACAATACTTCCGAGGCGATTCCTGGAATAAAACCTTCCCAGATTCCGCCATGTTTTGAGCGAGAAAGAACGTTGACGGTATCATCCCAATTATTAAAGTCTCCAACAACAGAGACAGAGGCTGCATTGGGGGCCCAAACCGCAAAATGATAACCTTCAACTCCATCTTCTTGAACCGCAGGGTGTGCACCTAATTTCTTATGACTCTGGAACCATTTTCCTTGCGCAAACAAGTATGCATCCTGGTCACTCACTGCTAACGATGCATTTAACTCTGCCATACTCACCCCCGCGCTTACCAATGAAATCTACGCATCTTATAGATTTGTTATCCATAAAGACTCGTAGTTGATAGTTACTAAGATAAACCATTACAAGGTAAACCACGGTGACAAACAGTCAATATGACTTTCACCGATAAAAAACGACCGTACGCGTTATTTTTTGTTTTTACCGATTTTTGTTAATAATAGTGAATAAAAATTGCAACTAAAAGAAATGGCAGCTTATCCAAATAAACTGCCATTTGATACAAAAACTTTTTATATAACCGTGAAGCGACTTAAGAAAGCTGGCTCCTACAAGTCCTCTTCCTAAAGTGATTCTTCAGGTTACTTGCAGCTACATCTTGCGTGGTACAGCCGTCTCAGCTGAAGGAGCATGTGCAGCAATTACGTCAAGAGCCACTGCCTCTTGGTCCTTCTCGCCAGAAGCAACTGCCCTACCATATGCATCGGTATCAAGAATTGCCTGGCGGAAACGATCAGGTGTAAATCCATAAGGAGCGCGACCCCACTCGTTGGTCTTCTGAGCTCGCTCAACAATGATGTCCAAATCAGCGTCAACTGATTCTGGAGTAATGTCCAGATTGGCCAAGGTGGTTGGGAGACCAAGCTTTCTATTAAGCGCCACCTGCTCCTCAAGTGCTTTAAGGTTGCCGTCAAAGGCATAAAGGACGCAGGTACCAAAGGAAACAACCTCACCATGAAGGTGTTTCTCGCCACGCTCGCCCAGAGCAGTAAAGGCATTGTAGAAGGCGTGAGCGGTTGAGGAATTGAAGTAATACGCACCGCGCTCAGCACCAATGTTGGTGGTCATGTTAGAGACAACACCAGCGGTAATGATGATGTTAAGAACAACGTTTTCAAATGCTTCAGAAACAATACCAGCGCGCTTATCTGCCAGTGCCTGCTCTGCATTATCAAACAGAGGCTCAATGCAGGCGCCTGCGGCAAGAGCTCGTCCCATAAGAGGGCTGTGGAGCAGCTCAACTTCTCTGGAAGAAAGTTCAACCTCAGGACCCTTAGAGAAGGCGTCGCCAATTCCTGCCCAGAAGTACTCATCAGGGCTCTCTGCAATAATCTGCGTATCAATAAAGGTATGAACAGGAAGCTCAGCAGGAATGAAGTACGTATCTGCAGAACCATCCTCTTTATAGAAAACAGCAATTCTTGTTACAGGAGCGCAGTTAGAAGCAAGTGTTGGGAAGGTAAAGTATGGCTTGTCCAGGATAGTTGCAATCTCTTTACCCTCATCAATTGCACGACCACCACCAACAAGGAAGAGCATATCAGCAGCAATAACCTCAGGCATTGCTGCAATCCTCTTGGCATTTGCATGCGTAGAGTTAGTGCCGTAAGAAATCCAAGAAGAGATAGAAACCTCAGAACCCGCAAGTGCAGCCTCAAGCTTTGGACGTGCCTTCTCCATTGCAGTTGGTCCACCAATGACTACGGCATTTTTACCAAAGCGTTTAACAATGTGCAGCACTGACTTATAAGCATCAACACCAATGGTGTATGAAGGCAGATACTCCGTAAATGTTCCGCGAGATTCCATCTTTTCCATAGCGTCCTCCAAAACCTATCTCAGAAAAGCGAGAATATAACTTTAACTGAATTAGTTATGTTTTTGCAGCATAAATCCTTGAACTAGTGTGTCTTCCGCCTCTTTATAGGCTGACGAGAAAAACTCTGTATCAAGCATTTGATACTGCGGGGAGCTCACGCTATTCTGGCGATTCTCCTCTGCAATGCGCTGTATAACCTGAAGTGTTTGCTCAACATCTGAATGCGTAAACCCATACTGTGGATGAGCCGCGGCAACTGCAAAGAGCTCATCAGATGCTTCTGGCAGACGATTCATATCAAGCGAGCGCCCGTAAACATCAAAATCTGCTTGCTTACGAATACGTGCATCTTCTCCTGTCGGAATATGATGAGCACGCAAAAATGCCCGTGTATGAGTGTTATACACATGGTCGCAAACAAGGTGGCACCAAATGCCCACGATAAGCTCTCTGAGCTGGCGCTGATCTACTAAGCTGCGCTGCTCAGCTGAGCAATAACTCACATTTGGCTGGATGAAGTCAGTCTGTAGTAGATACTCTGCTGGATTAAGGCCACCCATAAAATTACGCTGATACCGCTTATAACTTGGAATAGGCAAACTTCCTGGGTATGACTGATGGCTTCGACCGTACCTCACCTTGTGAGAATAGTCTGGAACCATAAAGCCAATGTGCACATCAGGAGCAACGTTTCCAAGCAGAAATGCATCAGGGTAGTGAATATCTACACCCAAGCAACCGGCTCCTTTCTCAAGGAGCCGGTCAGCATGAGCAATATGTACGTTCCAACTTGGCACTACAATTACCTGCTTATCCGCGAATTTCTCCGCCGGTAGAACGAAGAACCTTCTCCACAAGCTTTGTGTGGGTCTTCTCGACCTCTTCTGAAGTAAGCGTTCTGTCGTCTGCACGATACGTGAGCGAGAAGGCCATGGACTTCTTGCCTTCACCAACACGCAGGGCATCGCGGTACACGTCAAAGAGTCTGATGTCGCAGAGAAGCTTGCCACCAGCAGACTTCAAACGCTGAACCAACTGCTCAGCAGTAACGCTCTCGTCAACAACAATTGCCAGGTCAATGGAGATGCCTGGATAGGTTGGAGGCTCAACAATAGGAAGGTCTTTCTGAGAAAGACGCAAAAGCGACGCAACAGAAATCTCAAAGGCAATGACGGGAACCTCAATGTCAAAGTTCTGGAGCGACAAAGGATGAATGTTTCCAACCCAACCGATTGTCTCGCTACCTGCAAGAATCTCAGCAGCGCGACCAGGCTGCAGCCAACCGTATTGCTCTGGCTCAGCTACACGGAAACGAACCTTAGGGATGCGAAGTGTCTCAAGCAGACCCTCAACAATACCCTTGGCGTCAAAGAAATCGTAGGCTGGATACTTAGCATTCCAAGCGTCATCTGCTGGACGACCAACCAATACGCCACAGACATAGCTTGGCTCATCTGGCTGACTCTTGTCCTTGTGGCCAAAGAGCACGCGGCCCAGCTCATACATGGCAATATTAGAGACACCATGAGCAAGGTTGTATGCAATAGAGCGCAGAAGACCTGGAACAATGGAGCGACGCATCTCAGACTGGTCAGCAACAAGTGGGCTAATAACCTTTACCGGGACGCCTCTTCCCTCTTCGCTCATACCAAGCTTAGAGAGGTCATCTGGACTTGCAAACAAATATGATTTTGTCTCGTTGAGGCCAAGGGAGCGCAGCGTACGGCCAATCTTTCTGATCTGACGCTGATCTGAGGTCAAACCGCC
>JABZHU010000233.1:0-1075 GCA_015258705.1 Atopobium sp.
GTTTTTAATAACAAATTTAAATAATGTTATGTGAAGTTGATTTCCTTTTACCGTTGGCGGAATTGGAAATGGAAACGTCAGGGCCCCTTTTTATAATTTTCTATAAGGAGGGTGCGTCATGGATGACAAACTTGTTCGTCTCATAACGTGCTTGGCAAAACAGGAAGATGTTTCTACATCAACGCTGTCTGAGTCCTTATGCGTCTCCGAGCGCACCGTGCGCGCATATATTAAGCGAGCAAAAGAATTACTAGAAGGTATTGCGGAAATTACAACAATAAAAGGTCAGGGCTATCATCTCGAGGGTTTTAATCCTGAGCTCTTGGATTGCTGGTTTAATAAAGAAGATCAGCTACCTCAGACTTCTAATGAACGCGTGGCATATATATTGGACGATCTGCTTAATCGAAGTGATTGGGTTACGGTAGACGAGTTATCAGAGATTCTTTATGTCTCTCGCAAGACTATTTCGATTGATCTAAAACAAGCTGAAGAGTTTCTCGCCAGATTTGACCTGCGCATAATGCGTAAATCGCATTATGGAATTCAGATTGAAGGTACTGAATTTAATAAGCGGCTCTGCCTGGCAAGTCTGGTAACAAACGAAGCATATTCGGGCAGCTGTCACGCCACGGTAGAAAATAATGAGCTTATTGCTGATGTGACAAAGCTAGTGGTTGAGTGTGTTGAACATCATGATGTCAGCTTGAATGATTTTGCAATTAGAAATCTTGTCATTCATGTTGTGGTTGCAATTAATCGTATTAAGCAGCAGCGCTATATTGTGGGACAAGAGGACTCGCTTAAGAGAATTCAGTGCTCGTATGAATATACCGTAGCGCAAAAGCTGGTAAATCGCCTGTCAGCTGAGTTTGATGTTGAGTTTCCTCAGACAGAAGTTGCTTATATTGCAATTCATTTGGCATCTAAAAAGATGTTTAAAGATATCTCTGAGTCTCCAAATCTAGTAATTACCGATGACGTATTTGCAGTTACGCGTCAGATGATTGATCTGGTATGGAGTAGTTTCAGATTTGATTTTAGGAATGATCTTGAACTACATATGAGTTTAGCC